>WRIF01000310.1 GCA_009782865.1 Promicromonosporaceae bacterium | reverse complement strand
GGCACCACCCTGGTGCACTACCACGTGCAGGGACGCAAGGTGGAGCGGTGGGTCAAGCAGACCGACTTCAACAACGACGAGGCCGTGGGCTACCTGGCCGATCGCCTGAACCGCGCCGGCGTCGAGGACGCCCTCTTCAAGGCGGGCGCCGTCGCCGCTGACGAGGTACACATCGGCCCGGAGTCCAACTCGGTGGTCTTCGACTGGGAACCCACCATGACCACCGGCGCCGAACACCTCGGTGCGCGCGGCACGGACCTGCGCATGGACACCAACGAGCGCCGCACCACCGGCGAGCGGCGCGCCCGCTACCAGGAGCGCATGGACGCCAAGACCGCCGCCCGCTCGGAGCTGTGGGCTGACCGTGAACAGGGCGTCTGGACCCGCCCCGACGAGGCCTGACGGCCGCCCTGCAGACGATGGTTTCGGCGATGGGGGATGATGGGCCGATGCAATCACGGGACCAGGTGGCCGCGGCGGCCCGCGTAGTGCTCAAGGTCGGTTCGTCTTCGCTCACCGCCAGCGACGGCACCCTCGACTCCGCCGCCCTCACCGGCCTGGTCGACACCCTCGCCGCCCGCCGGGCTGGCGGCGGACAGGTGGTTCTGGTCACCTCGGGCGCCGTTGCCGCCGGACTGGCCCCCCTGGGCCTAACCGGGCGCCCCAAGGACACCGCCACCCTGCAGGCCGCCGCCGCCGTGGGGCAGGGCCTGCTGATGGCCCGCTATACCGAGGCATTTGCCGCCCACGGCCTGTCGGTGGCGCAGGTGCTCCTCACCTCCGACGACACCGTCCACCGCTCTCGTTTTGCCAATGCGCAGCGCACCCTCTCCCGCCTGCTCGACCTGGGCGTGATCCCGATCATCAACGAGAACGATGCGGTCACCACCGATGAGCTGAAGTTCGGGGACAACGACCGCCTCGCCGCGCTCGTTGCCCATCTGGTGCGCGCCGACGCCCTCGTGCTGCTCACCGACGTCGACGGCCTGCACACCGCCGCTCCATCCACCCCGGGCGCCGAGCGCATCGCGCTGGTCACCGACCTGGCCGACATCGCCGCCGTGCCCGTGACCTCTCGCGGTTCGGCCGTCGGCACCGGCGGCATGGTCACCAAGCTCGAGTCGGTGCGGATCGCCACCGGCGACGGCATCCCGGTGCTCCTCACCGCCGCCGAGTTCGCCGCCGCGGCGCTGGCCGGCGCCGACGTCGGCACCTGCTTCACCGCCGCCGCCGCCCGCACCTCCGCCCGGCAGGCCTGGCTCGCCCACGCCGCCAAGGTGCGGGGCCGCCTGCGGCTCGATCAGGGAGCCGCCCTGGCCGTCGCCGCCGGGGAGGCCTCGCTCCTGCCGGCCGGCGTCACGGGAGTCGAGGGCCACTTTGACGCCGGCGACCCGGTCGAGCTGCTGTCGCCGAGCGGGCAGGTGGTGGCCCGGGGGCTGGCGGCGTTCGCTGCGGCCGAACTTCCGCAGCTGATCGGACGGCAGACTCCCTGGCTGCAGGAGGCCCTTGGCCCCGAGTACGCCCGTCCGGTGGTTCCCCGTGACTTTCTGGTCGTCGCCGGCTGAGCATGGCCGGAAGCAGGCCGCGCGACGGCGAGCGGGAGGGTAGGTTTAGGCAGATGAGTGCCACGGATACTGCCAGCCCCACCGAGTCCCAAGTCTTCGAGATAGCCCGCCGCGCCAAGGTCGCGGCGCGCGCCATCGCGTCTGCCCCGCGGGCGGTCAAGGATCGGGCGCTCCTGGCCATCGCCGCCGCGCTGGAGGCTTCGTCTGCGCAAATCGTCGCGGCCAACGGCCGTGACCTGACACGCGCCCAGGAGGCCGGGATGAGCGCCGGGCTTCTCGACCGCCTGGCCCTGGACCCCAGCCGCATCGCCGCCATCGCCACGGCGCTGCGGGAACTGTCCGCCCTGCCCGACCCGGTGGGGGATGTCGTCGCCGGCCGCACCCTTGCCGGTGGCCTGCGCCTGCGGCAGGTGCGCGTTCCGATGGGCGTGGTGGGCATGATCTACGAGGCCCGCCCCAATGTGACCGTGGATGCCGCAGGCCTGGCCCTGAAGGCCGGAAACGCGGTCATCCTGCGTGGTGGCAGTGCCGCAGAACAGAGCAACCTGGCGCTGGTGGACGTCATGCGGGTGGCGCTCGAGGAGCAGGGCCTGCCGGCGGACCTGATCCAGAGTGTCGACGAGCATGGCCGCGCCGGGGCCATCGCCCTGATGAAGGCCCGCGGGCTGGTCGACGTGCTGATCCCGCGCGGCGGGGCCGGCCTGATTCAGGCGGTGGTGAGCGAGTCGAAGGTGCCGGTGATCGAGACCGGTGTCGGCAACTGCCACCTGTACGTCGAGGCCTCGGCGGACCTAGACGCGGCGCTGGAGATCACCCTCAACGCCAAGACCCAGCGCGTGGGGGTCTGCAACGCGATCGAGACGCTCCTGGTCGACGCCGCCATCGCCGAGACCTTCCTGCCGCAGGCGCTCGTCGCGCTGGCCGAGGCCGGGGTGGTCATCCACGGCGATGACGCCACGGCCGATGCCGCCCCCGACGGCGTCACCGTCATCCCCGCCACCCCCGACGACTACGAGACCGAGTTCCTGGCCCTGGAGATCGCCGTGGCCGTCGTCGACGGCATCGAGTCGGCCCTCACCCACCTTCGCGCCTACTCCTCGGGCCACACCGAGGCCATCGTCACGCGCGACCTGGGTAAGGCCACCTGCTTCGAGACCGAGGTGGATGCGGCCGTGGTCATGGTCAACGCCTCGACCCGCTTCACCGACGGCGGCGAGTTTGGGCTCGGCGCCGAGATTGGGATCAGCACCCAGAAGTTGCACGCCCGCGGACCCATGGGCCTGGCGGCGCTGACCTCCACCAAGTGGATCGTGCACGGCGATGGTCACACCCGCCCGTGAGAGTCTTGGGCCCCATGACGGCTAAGCGCATCGGC
>WRIF01000309.1 GCA_009782865.1 Promicromonosporaceae bacterium | reverse complement strand
CGGCCTGCTGTCCGACCCAGGCGGCATACTCATCGGTGAACGGCTCAGGGGCGCCGTCGAGCAGCAGGAAGGCCTCGGTGTAGACCGGGAGGTGATAGGTCTCGCGCGGCGTGAACACGAAGGCCGAGACCCGCCCCCGCCCGGGCACGGCCGAGCCCCGCTCGCGATTGGCGTACTGGATGCTGCGCCCGAGCCCGGTCACCTGCAACTCGGGGGCGCCGAAGGCGGCCAGCACGTCTGCGGGGTTGTCCGGGGAGAGGGTCAAGGTGGTGCCGATCATGGCCGCGGAGAAGGCGACATCGTCGAGCAGCACCTCGCCCGGCCCGACGGGCATGGCGCCGGCGGTGAGGGTGACCTCGTTGATCCCGGGGGTGAGGGTCGAGACGACCACGGTGGTCTCTGTCCCGATGTCGGTGAGGCCCGCCGCCCCGCCTGCATCCGTCAGGTCCGTCTGGACGATGGCGTCCAGTGAGATTGAGCCGGCCGCCGCGCGGACCCCCGGCGTGTCGGCGAAGGCGGAGAGGTCGGCCTCAGTGAAGCCCGTTTCCGAGAGCAGCCGCAGGTCAAAGAGGCGCTGCGCTGCGACCTGCCCGCGGCCGGTGTGGATCATGGAGGGCTCGGTGGACCAGAGTCCGGCCAGGAATCCGACCCCGAGGGCGATGATGCCCGCAATCGCCAGGAAGCGGCCCAGCGAGCCGCGGATGGCCCGACCGGCCGAGACGATGAACGCGGAGCTGCTCATCTCACCACTCGATCTCGTCGATCGACGCCGGGTGCTCGTTGGCCTCCGCCGAGACGATCAGGCCCGAATTCAGGCGCAACACCTGATCGGCCAGGGCGGTCAGCGCGGAGTTGTGGGTGATGATGATGACGGTCTGCTTGCGCTGCCGGGTGGCGTCCAGGAGGAGGCGCAGCACGGACTTTCCGGTCTCCGCATCGAGCGCCCCGGTGGGCTCGTCGCACAGCAGCAGTTGGGGGCGCTTGGTCAGGGCGCGGGCGATGGAAACCCGCTGCTGTTCGCCGCCGGAGAGTTGGGCGGGGAAGTTGCGCTGCCGGGCCTCCAGCCCCACCTGCGCCAGGGCCTCCAGGGGGTCGGCGGAGCTACCGGTGAGCTGCGCGGCCAGCTCCACATTTTCCTTGGCCGTGAGGTTGGCGATCAGGTTGTAAAACTGGAAGACGAAGCCGACATCGTGGCGGCGGTAGAGGGCGAGCTGGCGGCGGTTCATGGCGGTGACATCGGCGCCGCCCACGGTGACGGTTCCAGAGGTGGCCGTGTCCATGCCGCCCAGGATGTTCAGCAGCGTGGTCTTGCCCGCCCCGGACTGTCCCACGATCACCACGAGTTGGCCCTGCTCGATGGTGAAGGTCGCCCCCCGCAGGGCGTGAACCTCCCCGGCGCCGGCTCCGTAGGTCTTGGTCACGTCCGCGAACTCGATGAAGGCCACGATGCGATACTACGTCGTCGCCCTCGGGGGCGTAGGATGTCCAGCATGTTGCCGCAGATCATCGATATTTCTGACACCCAGGCCGAGGACCTTGACGCCCTCCTGGAGAGTTACGACGCCGACTTCATTGGGGATGTTCCCTCCGGCGACGTCAATATCGGCCTGGTGGTAGACGGCGAACTGGTGGCCGGGGCGGTGGCCTCCCTGACGTCGTTCTCGATCCTCTACGTCTCGACGATCTACGTCAACGAGGCGTTTCGAGGGTTTGGCCTCGGTCGCAAGCTGATGGATGCCGTCGAGGAGCGCGCCCGGGCGATCGGCGCCCGCTTCCTGCGCCTGGACACCTTCGACTGGCAGGGCGTCGAGTTCTACCGGGCGCTTGGCTTCGAGGAGGTCGGCTCCTACGACGCCGACGGCTTCTCCGAGCACTTCTTCCTGAAGCGGCTCTAGCGCAAGGTAGTCCGGCACGCTGCGTCGAGGCGGTGGGTCGCCTCGGGCGACGCGGCTATGATGAGCGGGCGGAGTCGCTGCGGCGAGCCCGCCAGGCCGGGAGACATCGCCCGGTTGGTACGTCCTTTAACTGCGTCCTGCGAGGCGCGAAAGGCGGTGGTTTTACGTGTCCAACGGTGGTACCCAACCCAAGATCGTGCTGGGGGAGGCCGAGATCGGCCGGGCCCTCATGCGCATCGCCCATGAGATCGTCGAACGCTGCGACGGGGCGGCGGACCTGGTGCTGCTGGGCATTCCCAGCCGCGGTGTGCCCCTCGCCCGCCGCCTGGCCGCGAACCTGACGGCCATCGACCCCACCTTCGAGCAGCAGCGGTCGGTCGGTGAACTCGACGTGACCATGTATCGCGACGATCTGCGCAACCAGCCCACGCGCTCCCTCGGGGTGACCCGCCTGCCCGCGGCGGGCATCGACGACAAGACCGTCGTCCTGGTGGACGATGTCCTCTACTCCGGCCGCACCGTCCGCGCCGCCCTCGACGCGATCACCGACCTGGGCCGCCCGCGCGCCATCCGCCTGGCCTGCCTGGTAGACCGCGGACACCGCGAACTGCCGATCCGCCCCGACTTTGTCGGCAAGAACCTGCCGACCGCCGCGAGCGAGCGCGTGTCCGTGCACCTTCGCGAGTACGACGACACCGCCGACTGCGTGCTCATCGAAGGACGCCGCGCATGAGGCACCTGCTTTCGGCCAGGGAACTCAGCCGGGAAGACGCCATCGGGCTGCTCGACACCGCCGCCCAGATGGCGGACACCCAGTCCCGGGAGATCAAGAAGCTGCCCACCCTGCGGGGACGGACGGTCGTCAACCTGTTCTTCGAGGACTCCACCCGCACCCGCCTCAGCTTCGAGACGGCGGCCAAGCGCCTGTCGGCAGACGTCATCAACTTCTCGGCCAAGGGATCGTCGGTGTCCAAGGGGGAGAGCCTAAAGGACACGGCGCTCACCCTCAAGGCCATGGGGGCGGACGCCGTCGTCATCCGCCATTGGGC
>WRIF01000308.1 GCA_009782865.1 Promicromonosporaceae bacterium | reverse complement strand
CTGTGGTGTTGCGGTAGTGCACCGCGGTAATGATCATATTCCGAATTATTGCATCCATAATTATAATATACTATTTTTATTAAAAAAGTCAAGTATTAGTAACGTTTTATCATTGACCATATTTGGTCAAAGCTGAACAAATACGGTCAACGTTGAACAAATACGGTCAATGTTTTTTACCTGGAAAAAAAAGGCGGGCAATACAAAGACGTAAATCTCCTTTGCATTGCCCGCACCGTCTGTTTGACAATCGGAATTACTTAACTTCCCCCGGCACCTGAATTGAATGGAGCATCTTGTTAAGCGCCTTGAGCGGGTCCTCGTACCTTTCCATTCGGATATGAAGTTCATAGTTCTTTTTGGAAATTACGCGGATTGTTTTTCCGATGCAGTTTGGTACCGCCTGCGATCCAATATCGGGAAAGAATTCCGGCATTCTGGGATAAAAAGTACAGTTGTTCCCGCTGATCTGGACATCCGCTATATGCGGCGGAATGGGGACCAGGAAAATGAGGAAGTCGGATTTGCCGCCGCCCACGCTGAAGGTATAGCCGGGTTTTACAACATGGATATTCCTGCGGCCGATGGCGGTATTCTGGTCCTCAACAAAGAGGTTGAGCATCGCGGGGCCGTCGCCGCTTTCGCGCAGGGGTTCTTCTTCCTCCCTGTCCTTCGGCATGGGTCTCCGCTGCGCCGCGCGTGATTTCGCGTAGTCATCCATCATTTCGGCGCCCCTTAACCTTTCCTGGCGCTGGGATTCAAGGGTGTCCCTTGCGTCCATCGGGGCGGCGGCCTGCGCCATTACGCGGTTGGGCCCGTTATGAAGGTTCCTTGTCGCGAAGAAGATAATCAGGCCCAAAATGAGCAGGGCGAGGATAATAAGGGCGATGATGAGCCAAAGCGGAATCCCGCCGGAGAAGGCGGAACCGCCAGGGGAAGTACCGGCGGAAGTTCCGGTGGAAGTTCCGGTGCCCCCCGAAGGCGGCTGCACTTGCGTTGTCTGCGGCTGTGTCCCCGAAGAGGGAGGGGGAGTCACCGTCTGTGTCCCGCCTGACGACGGGGGAGCGGTTTGGGTTACTGACGAATCGGCGGGGGCGGGGCCCTGTGCGCCTGAGGAGGGAACGCCCCCTGCGCCCGACCCGGGCTGGGAGGGGGGGGGGGGCTGGGCGCCGGGCCGGGGTTCCGCCCCCCGGGGGGGGCCCCGCGCCGGCGTGTGCCCCAGGTGGGTGGGGTCGGCCCCAGACGGGCGCAGCAGCGCCCGCCGCCACTCCGCCTCCAGCTCGTGCAGGCGTTGCGTCTCCAGGGTTGCCAGGATGCGCTCGAAGTCCGCGTACGACGCCTCCGGATCGGTGCCCAGGTTTGGGTCCGGCCAGCGGGCGATGAACTGCTCAAAGGTGGCATGCAGGGAGTCGGCGCCGTGAGTGAGGGCCGTCGTGGCCGCCTCCTGCTCGAAGCGCAGTCGCTCGGCGGCCCGCGCCACCGCCGTGTCGAACGCCGCCAACGCCACCGTGGGCGTGGCAGGCTCGCCGCCATCGGCAGTGGTGCCCAACAACTCGGTGAGGTACTCCCCCTGCGTGGCGCTGACCTCGGTGCCCGCCGCCTCGGCGGCGTCCAACCCGGCCTGCGTGGCGTCGACCTGCTCCGAGGCCTGCTGCCAGGCAGCGTCAGCGGTCTCGGCCGCCACCTTGGCCCGCCCCAACCTCTCCTGTAGGTCGGCGAGGGCGGCGTCCAGTTCTGCCGCGCGGGTGGCCAGGTCGTCCAGCTGCGGGTTCTGGGCCTTGGCCGCTTCCCTGGCCCGACGCCACCGCTCGACCTGATCCTGCGCGTGCGCAACGTCGATGGCCTGCCAGGTGGTGTCGAGCAACACCTGCGAGGCGGCTCGTTGCTCATCCAGGGCGTCGAGCCGCAACCCGGCGCCACGCGCCTCCGCGGCGGCCACCGCCGCCGCTTCCTGCAGGGCGACCATCTGCAGGTCGAGATCGGCCAGACGACGGGTATTGGTGAAGCCGAGCAGGTTGGCGCGGCCATGGCCTCCGTGGGCACCACGGGCGCCGTCCGAGGACTGCCCTCCCCTGGTCAGGGCCTTGTGGTGTTGCCCCAGTTGTCCCGGAGTCTCCACGCAGACATAGGCGAACCGCTCGGCGAGGCGCTCGCGCAGCCACCCCTCAAAGGGGCCTCCAGCGAAGTCGAGGCGGCCAGGCAGGGTGCCCGGATCGAGCGCGCCGCCCAGCGGCAGGCCGGTGGGGACACCCTCGAAGTTGAGGCGCACCTCGGAGGAGACGCCATCGATGGCGGAGCGGAAGCGCGCCAGGTGGGCGGCATCAACCAGGAGGGTGCGGGCGAATCCCCCGAGCGCCAGGTTGAAGGCCTCGCGCCACTGCTCGTGCGCGGTCGATACCTCAACCAGCTCGGCAACGAACGGCAGTTCGTCCTCGCGCAGCCCTGCGGCCTGGGCGAGGGCCAGGCGCGCGCGATGCCAGGCCTCTGGCATGTTGCCGCGCCGCCGAGACAGGGAGTCGCGCTCGGCGGTGAGCCGAACCAGGTCACGCTCGGCGTCCTTGGCCGCATTCTTGGCGACGAAGTAGGCGTCGGTCACCGCTGCCTTCGCCCCGGCATCGGCCAGGCGGGCGGCGGCGGCCGAGGCGCAACGGTCGTAGTCCTTCTCCGTCTTGACCTCCACCCCGAGCAGGCCCAGGGCCGCGTCCACCCGGGCGCGGGCGGCCGTCACCCCGGCGAGGGCGGCCTCCGCCAGGTGCAGCTCCCGTCCGGCCTGCTGGATGGCGTCACCGCCCGAGGCCCAGAGGGTCTGCCGTACGCCATCCAGCTCCGAGCGACACGCCGCCGTCGAAACCTCGAGTTCTCGCACCTGTTCGGTCGCGGCTCGCGCCCGCCGACGGGGCCCCCCCCCCAACCCGCGCAGCCCATCCCCGCGGCGCTCCGCCCCCCCC
>WRIF01000307.1 GCA_009782865.1 Promicromonosporaceae bacterium | reverse complement strand
ATCGAGTCGGCACGGATCGACGGCGCCGGCGAGTTCCGCACGTGGTGGCAGATCGTCATGCCGCTGTGCAAGCCCACCCTGGCCGTCATCGGCCTCTTCGTGGCCGTGGGCAGCTGGAACTCCTGGCTGGACACCCTCCTGTACAACTCGAACTCGCAGTGGTTGTCCACCCTGCAGTACGAGCTGCAGAAGCTGCTGTCGAGCTCGATGGCCTCCGGCATGAACTCCGGTGGCCAGTCGGGCGGCGCGGCAGCAGCGGCGGCCGGCGGCCAGGTCACCACGCCGATCGCCCTCCGGTCGGCGATCACCATGGTGGCGGCCGTCCCCATCCTGTTCGTCTACCCGTTCCTGCAGAAGCACTTCGTGTCCGGTCTCATGATCGGCTCCGTGAAGGGCTGACCGTGTCCGGCCCCCCGGTTCGTGCCGGGGGGCCGGTCCGTCGCCTGGACCCGCAACATCTGTTCACCGAAAGGCCCCGATCATCTTCCGCTTCAACACCGGCTCGCGACTGTGGCGGGCCCTGGACTCGCTCGGCTCCGTCCTCGTGATCAACCTGCTCTGGCTGCTGAGCCTCGCCCTGGTCGTGACGGCGGGAGCGGGGACGGTGGTCGCCTACGAGGTCTGCCGTCGGTACGTCCTGGGCAAGGACGCGAACCCCTGGGCGATCGCCGCCAAGGCGTGGCGGCAGAGCTGGAAGCAGGCGACCCTCGTCGGCCTGCTGGCCGTCGCCGTCATGGCCGTCGGCATCCTCACGCTCTCCTTCCTGCCCAGTCTCGGGCTCGCCGAGGTGGTGGTGCCGCTCGTCGTCGTCGGACTGTTCCTCGTGCTCCTGGTCTTCTGGTGCCTCCCCCTCGTGGCCCGCTTCACCAACCCCACCTGGCGCCAGCTGCGCAACGGGCTCACGTTGGGGCTGACGACGCCCAGCCTGACCTTCCTGCTCGCCATCGCCGTGGTCCTCGGGGGCGTCGCCGTGTGGAAGTTCATGCCCGCGGTGTTCGTGGTACCCGGCCTGATCCTCCTGTGGTGGTGCTCCCTGCTCGAGCGGTACTTCGTGGCCCGGGGGTACGTGCCACAGGAGCCGGAGGAGGCGGAGGTCCCGACGACGTCGTCGGAGTCCTGACGTCGGTACGCGGGCTGGGGATGCGTGTCCCCGAGAACCTCACCCAGAGGTCGATGAAGGGAACGGTGATGGAGGTCCTCAAGGACTTCGTGCTCGGTGACATGATCGCCCGCTACGTCAGCGACGGGCCGAGCGGGAACGTGGGTCTGATGCTGATCCCGGCCTCGATGGCCAGCCGGGTCGTCGAGAAGTCGGACGTGCGCCGCACCGCCTGCCACCCTTCGGGGTGCCGGTAGCTGGCAGCATCCTGGTCGTCGCCCACCGGTTCGGGACCGCCGGGCCGGGCCGGATCGAGATTCCCCTACCCACCGGGACGTACGAGGTCACCGACGTCTGCTCCCACCGCGAGATCGCGCACACACTGACGGAAGGACTGATGACGGTGGACCTTGACGAGCCGTTCTCCGGCGCTGCACTGCTGCTGACGTCGACCGAGCGAGGCGAAGACACGGTGCGCGGCGTGGAGCTCCACGTCGCGAAGTCCGGGTCCGACACCGCCGCAGGAACCGCGGGGGAACCCCTGCTCACGATCGGCGCCGCGGCGGCCCTGGCCCAGCCCGGGGACACCGTCGTCGTGCACGAGGGCGTCTACCGCGAGTGGGTGAACCCCCCGCGGGGCGGCACGGCCGACGCGCCGATCACCTACCAGGCCGCGCTGGGCGAGGACGGCCTGTTCGAGCCGGTCACGATCTCGGGCGCCGAGGTGATCACGGACTGGAACCCCCACCCCGGCGCCGAGGGCCGGGTCTGGGTGGCGACGGTGCCGAACTCCCTGTTCGGGTCGCACAACCCGTATACCGAGCGCATCGGCGGGGACTGGTTCTTCGACCAGGTCAACACCTGGCACACCGGCGAGGTGTACCTGGACGGCAAGTCCATGTACGAGTCCCTGACCCTGGGCGGCGTCGAGCGCCCCGAGCCCACCCCGGACTCGTTCGACCAGGCCGGATCGCTGCTGACCTGGCACTGCGAGCAGGGCGACGACGCCACCACGATCTGGGCGAACTTCGGCGACGCCGACCCGGCCGAGCACGTGATCGAGATCAACGCGCGCAAGTTCGTCTTCTGGCCCGCCGCCACGGGCATCGACAACCTCACGGTGCGCGGCTTCACCCTCACGAAGGCGGCCACGCAGTGGGCCCCGCCCACCGCGCTGCAGGAGGGGCTGATCGGCCCTCACTGGTCGAAGGGCTGGGTGATCGAGGACAACACGATCACCGACTCGAAGAACGTCGGCGTGTCCCTCGGCAAGGAGGCCAGCACCGGGCAGAACGAGGCGGCGGCCGGGCCCCAGGGCGCCAAGGGCGGCACGCAGCGCGAGCGCGAGGTGATCCAGCGAGCGCTCGTGCTCGGCGGGCCGGACGCCAGCGAGCCCCACCCGTGGGCCCGGGACCACGTCGGCTCCCACACCGTGCGCCGCAACACGATCCGTGACTGCGAGCAGGCGGGCGTCGTCGGGCATCTCGGGGCGGCGTTCTCGACCATCGCCGACAACCACATCTCCCGCATCCACGTGAAGCGGCAGTGGCACGGAGCCGAGGTGGCCGGCATCAAGCTGCACGCCGCGATCGACACCGTGATCAGCGGGAACACCATCCACCACACGCACCGAGCGCTGTGGCTCGACTGGCAGGCCCAGGGCACCCTGGTGCGCCGCAACGTCTTCTACGCCTCCACCGCGGAGGACTTCATGGTCGAGGTCTGCCACGGCCCATACCTGCTGGACTCGAACCTGTTCCTGTCGCCGTGGGCCGTCAAGGACATGTCCACCGGTGGCGCGTACGTGCACAACTACTTCGCGGGCCGCATCGCGAACTGCACCGAGCACCAGCGG
>WRIF01000306.1 GCA_009782865.1 Promicromonosporaceae bacterium | reverse complement strand
CAAGCGGCACGCCTGCCGCTTGGGCATGGTTGAGCGCCTCGATGGTCTGGGGCATGACGCCGTCATCAGCCGCCACCACCAAAATGGCGATGTCGGTGACTTGCGCCCCGCGGGCGCGCATGGCGGTGAACGCCTCGTGGCCCGGGGTGTCGATGAATGTGATGGCGCGTTCGGTGCCCTCGTGGTCGGTGCGGATTTGGTACGCGCCGATGTGCTGCGTGATGCCGCCGTGCTCCCCGGCGACGACGTCGGTTTGCCGGATCGCATCCAGCAGCTTCGTTTTACCGTGGTCCACGTGGCCCATGACGGTGACCACTGGCGGGCGCGGCGCGAGATCTTCATCGCCCTCACCAGCGAGTTCGGCATCAAGATCGATGTCGAACGACTCCAGCAACTCGCGGTCCTCTTCCTCAGCCGAGACCATTTCGATCTTGTAGCCGAGCTCCTCGCCGAGCACCTGGAAAGTGGCCTCATCCAGGGATTGAGTAGCCGTGGCCATTTCGCCCAGGTGGAACAACACCGTGATCAGGGCGGCTGGGTTCGCGTCAATCTTGTCCGCGAAATCGTTGAGCGAAGCGCCTTGCCGCAGGCGCAGCACGGTTTCACCGGTTCCCTTCGGAACGGTCACGCCACCGAGGGTGGGAGGCAATGCCGCATCAAACTCTTGGCGCTTGGCCCGCTTCGATTTCCGGCCCTTGACCGGACGGCCACCGGCGCGCCCGAAGGCACCCGCGGTCTGGCCCCGACCTGCACCACCACGGCCTCCGCCGCCAGGACGCCCGGGGAAACCTCCCCCGGTACCTGGCCCGGCAGGGGCCCCGGGACCACCGGCGCCACCTCGGGCGCCAGGTCCGCGGCGATCACCAGGCGCCGCGCCAGGGCGGGCACCAGGCCTGGGCATTGCGGTGCGTCCGGCCATCATTCCCGGGTTGGGGCGCGGGCCACCAGGGCCGGGAACCGGACCACCGGGGCGCGGGCCAGCCGGACGGGGACCACCAGTTCCGGCCTCGCCACTGCGGGCAGTGAAGTCCTCACGTCCCTCACCACGCGCGCCGGGCCGGGGCATGCCTTGAGATGAGGCAAACGGATTGTTGCCTGGCCGTGGACCACCAGGACGCGGGCCACCACCGGGCCGGGGCATGCCTTGGGAGGAAGCAAACGGGTTGTTGCCGGGCCGCGCCGCTCCCCCACCGGGGCGCGCGCCGGGCCGAGCACCAGGAACCGGACCACCAGGACGAGCAGTTTCCGGACGGCGACCCGGCACCGGCGTTGACTCCGGCTTCGCGGGAGCACCTGGCTTGGGACCACCTGGCGTGGGCCGGGGTCCGGGGGTAGTCCCGGCAGGCGCAGCACCTGTGGGCGTTGTCCGCCCCGGTATGGCCCCGGCAGGCGTAACCCCTGATGGTGTAGCACCTGCCGGAGTGGGCCGCCCTGGAGTGGCTCCCGCCGGCGTAGTCCGCCCTGGAGTAGCCCCTGCCGACTTGGACGGTTGCACCCCTGACGCCTCGGAAACACCGGGCGCGGCGGGTGGCGCCGTCGTCGTCGAACCTGCTCCCGGACGCGCAACTGGCGTGGGTGCCAAGAATGTGGGTTGGGGAGCAGGCGTGACGGGTGCCGGGGGTGCCAGCGGAACTGCCGGGGCCGTTGGGCCGCCTGGTTTGGGCGCGGCTACCTGCGGTGATTTAGGTGCGGGGGCCGCTGGCGTGGGCGTACTGGGCCCTTTCGCCGGTGCCGCTGCCTGGGCCGTTCCTGGTGCCACCGGTGTCTCGGCAGGTTTGCCAGCCGGTTTCGAGCCTTGTGCCTCTGCGGGGGGTCCGGCTGCCGTTGATTCCGCTGGCGGCGCTTCCACCTTGAACTTCTCGCGCATGCGGCGCTCAACCGGGGGCTGCAGCGTCGACGACGGCGACTTCACGAATTCGCCGGACTCCTTCAGCGCGGCGAGTAAATCCTTACTCGTCATTCCGAGCTCTTTCGCGAGCGCGGACACACGAATATTTACCACATTTCTCCTGTCTTGAGCCCCCCGCCTAAGACAGGGACGGCAACTACCAACTACTCATTACACGTTTAACTGTGCCATGGGTAATTACCCGCTTCCATTAAGTATATATTGATTTAATTCAGTCACGTCATCTATGTGCATTCTCAAGGCCTTAGAAAATGCACGACGACGCAGCGCCAGCCGCGCACAGTCACCTGTGGGGTGCAACCACGCGCCGCGACCCGGCATGTTTTTCCGCTTATCCACAACCAGGCACGCCGTGTTGGGCGCGTCAGGGCCAGATGGGCAAGCGAAAGCCACAAACCGTACCAAGTCAGACCGTAGACCATGCCTACGACAACCGACGCATAATCGGATAGGCACGCCGCTAGTTTCGGCGCCCTGCGATAGGTCGGAATTATCCACAGATCTCATTGCGGGAACACCATAACCCACGGCGGCCCAGGCAACCTAACCCGCACCTCAGGCAGGGTCACCCGCAAATCATGTAGGGGTTAGTCAGGTTTAGGGGCCGCAAACCAGACCAAGCCCTACGCGCTGTGGCAACTGGCGGGGCGGTGGGCCAGAGGAAATGTCGGTCAGGTCCTAAGTGTCCAATGCCTTGAAGTATCTGGCTGTCCAGGTGTCGATAACATCGTCAATCTCACCGGACGACAAGTAGTCCTGAAATTCTCTTCTGGACATTTGATGTAGTTCACGGGATGAGACAATTTCTCGCAAATATTCCACTCCCTTCCTCGCAGCGGCGGATGTCACCGGCCGTTCCGTTAGGGATTTCGTGGTAGCGGCTACCTCATCGGGGTCGCTGGCGGCAAGAAGTCTCCACATGTCGCTACCGTCCTTCGGGTTTGGTTTGCCACGGGTACGTTCACCGGATCGCGCTCCAGCCAGCCGTTCGCCCACTTTGTGTGACTTCGCGCAGATGAGGGCAGAGTAGCCCGCGACTTGGACGGGCACCCACTCCCCAGTCTCCA
>WRIF01000305.1 GCA_009782865.1 Promicromonosporaceae bacterium | reverse complement strand
CCCCCTGGATGCCGGCGCGGGCGACAAACAGGTAGGCTCCCATGGCGGAGAACGTGTCCTGGGCGGCGACGATCTCCTCGGCGTTGCGGGAACAGACCGCCACCGTCAGGTCGATCACGGTGTTGACGAACTTCGAGTCGGACTTGCCCAGGTACTTGCGAAGCACCTTGACGTGCTCCTTGCCGGGGAAGGCCTCGGCCACATCGAGCGCGTACAGGGCAAACGCGGACAGGTAGCCCCGCTCGGCCAGGTCCTCGACCCGGGACCAGGCCTCCTCGGGAGACAGGTCCAGCACCTGTCGGGAGGAGGCTGTCATGTAGGGGAAGGGGCCCGAGTGGTACGGGGCCGGGAGGGCCTCAATGCGGGGGGAGGACCAGGCGCCGTAGGCGCCCTGCGTCAGGCGAGAGACCCAGGTGGACAGGCCGAGCAGGCCGGAGTAGAAGTAGGCCATCATCGAGGCCACCGAGGTCATCAGCAGCACCTCGCTCATCACCCGCTCGGCGTCCCCGATGGAGCCGGCGCAGGTGTAGGCGAGCACCGTCAGGTAGGCGAAGGCGTGGATGGCGCCGGGCTGGCGCGCCTCGATGGCCCGCTGCAGGGCCGCCTCGGCCGCCTGGGCGCCCCCGAGGAAGTCACCGAGCATGATCTGCGACAGCAGGCGGACGCTGGTGGTGTAGGTCTGCATCGAGGCACCGGCCTGGGCGATGGCGTCCAGGGCCCCTTGCGCCTCTCCAAAGTGGCCGCGGGCCGCCGAGATTTCGGCCTTGATGGTGAAGAAGCCGTCGGTGGACACCGTCAACTCGGTCGGCTTCGGCTCCGACGGCAGCGGCGGCACATGATCCATCAGCAGGTGGACGTGGGTGTGCAGGGCGTTGATGTAGCCCTCCGCCTCCGGGTACTGCTTGGCGGAGACCTCCAACAGGGAGTGCGCGGCGGGTCGGTCACCGATCATCACCGCCAGGTAGGTTCCGTACCAGACGATCAGTTCGGCACACTCCTCCACCGTGCCCTGGTCCAGGTCGGTTCCCAGGTAGACGTCGGTGGGGTTGATGATGAACTGCTCGTCGGAAACCAGCAGGGCGATCATCAGCGGAATGGCCCGCGCGGGAGTCGGCTCGGCCTGCCAGGTGCACAGCCGGGACTGGGCCTCATTGTGCCAATAGCTTTCCACCGAGCGAATCAGCATGGACGGGTCTTCGGGGGACTGCATCAGCTCCGCGAGCAGGGTGGAGGGCATGACGATGCCATGGGCGGCCAGCGTCTCCTTGATCCGCTCGCGCTGCGGAACCGTGGAGGTGGCCACCAGGTATTCGGCCAGCAGCGGCGGGTACAGGGCCACCGTCCCCTCGTCCTCCCCGAGGATGCAGGTGATGAATCCCAGCGCGGCCAGGCGCTCCACCACCTCATCGGACAGGATGCGGCGCGCCTCTGAGACCGTCAGCGAGTTGGCGAAGGTGAGCAGCGTCAGGGCCTCGTAGTCCACCTCGGAGGCGTCAAACAGCATCGCCTCGACCACCTGCGTCAGCTCTGGAGACCACAGGGCCGACGTCGACGTCCAATGATCTCCGGAACGGAACATGGTGCCGGTTGCCATGCCGACGATGGTCATGCCCTTTGCCAGGCCGGGCAGGCCGCCGGACTTGGAGATGATCCGGGCCATCGTCTTGGCGTCGACCGGCCCGGCGAGGATGTCCGAGAGCATGATCTGCAGTTCGTTGAAGGTCAGCGGCGGCACGGTCACCCGGACCCCCGGGCGGGTGGACGAGGCCAGCGCGCGCATGATCCGCTTGCTGTGCGAGCCCAGCCGCCGCACCAGCAGGGCCGGCGCCTTGGTGCGGGCGCGGACGGCGCCAATGACGCCGGAGGAGACGGTGTCCAGGTCATCGGCGTCGTCGACCACTAGGATGGACTTCTTCTTCGACAACAGGCCAGTCAGGTGCAGCGTAGCCTCGGAGATCGATGGCTGCCGGGAGACCTCCGGGAAGGCCAGGGCGAAGCAGCTCATCGGGATGCCGGAGAGGGTGGAGATGCCGGGCACGAAGACCAGGTGGTAGCCGTCGGCGCGCAGCCGCTCGACGATCACCTCCAGCAGGTGGGTGCGGCCCGAGGTGGGCCTTCCCACCATCTCCACGCTGACCGACTGGGTGAGGGACAGCATCACCTCATCAACAACGTCCACTGTTCCCCCTCGGGCTTGCCGACTCGACTCCCCCTACCTTGGCCCATTTGGGGCCGGGAGGGGGACTGAGGCCGGTTCATTGCGCTAATTGATCGGTGCCTTCAAGTTTGGGACGACTAGGCTTTGCCCATGATCGATCTCAAGTTGCTCCGCGAGCAGCCCGACCTGGTGCGCGCCTCGCAGGCGGCCCGTGGTGAAGATGTCACGCTGGTGGATCAGGCCCTGGCGGCCGAGGCCCGACGGCGGGCCAGCCTGCTCGACTTTGAGAACCTGCGCGCCGAGCAAAAGGCGGCGGGCAAGCAGGTGGCCCAGGCCAAGGGGGACGAGAAGCAGGCGCTACTGGCCCGCACCAAGGAGTTGGCCGCCTCCGTCAAGCAGGCGCAGGTCGCCGCGGGCCAGGCCGAGGCGGAACTGGACGCCCTGGCCTATGCCATCCCCAACCTGGTCGAGGGCGCCCCCGCAGGTGGCGCCGATGACTACCTGGTGGTCAAGCAGGTGGGCGTCCCCCGCGACTTCCGCGCCGAGGGGTTCGAGCCCGCCGACCATCTGGCCATCGGGGAAGCCCTGGGAGCCATCGACACGGTGCGCGGCGCCAAGGTCTCCGGGGCCCGCTTCCACTTCCTCACCGGGGTTGGCGCCCGCCTCGAACTGGCGATCCTCAACGCCGCCATGGACGTGGCCCTGCGGCACGGCTTCACCCCCGTGATCACCCCGACCCTCGTCAAGCCGGAGACCATGCGTGGCACCGGCTTCCTCGGGGAGCACGCCGACGAGGTATACCACCTGGAAAAGGACGACCTCTACCTGGTG
>WRIF01000304.1 GCA_009782865.1 Promicromonosporaceae bacterium | reverse complement strand
GCTGAGGCGAGGCCGGTGGCGCGGATCATCGCCGTCAACGGCTGTTCACAGCCAAGCACCGGGGACCAGCACAAACCGGAGGGCAGGCCCTCTGCCAGATGTTGCGGGTCGAACACGGCAACAGGCCCGCGCTGCTGGCGGGCCTTCAAGGTGGCGGTGAGGTTGTCGGGTCTGGTGCTGGTCGTGACGACGGCTCCGGGCGCGTCCAGGATCGCGTTGATAACGACGTGCAGGCCTTTGCCGGACCTGGGCGGGCCGATCAGCAGGATCGAGTCCTCGACTGACGCCCACACGCCAATGCCGTGGGAACTGCCGAGCAGGTAGCCGACATCGTCAGACTCGGGAGTATCTATCGAGGGCCGCAGCGTCGAGCCACGTTTTAGCAGCGCCTTGGCCGAGGCGAGGGACTTGATCTCGTCGCGGGTGGCGGTTCCGGCGATCCGGCGCGGATCGGCCTTCGCTTTACGCTCGGAGCGGCGGTACGCCAGCCACGCGGAGGCTGCGACCGAGCCGACGATGCCGAGCATGAGTGCGGCGCAAATCCAATAGGCCCACGGGTTGAGTCCTTCGGCTCCCATGCCCGCTCCGGGATCGGTTGGATGGAAGACGGCCATGATGCCGGTGAACAGTCCGCCGGTCGGTTGGGGCAGTCCGGTGATCCACGCGGCGAGGCTGCCCGCGCCGCGTAGCACTACCCCGACGGATGAGACGATGAACAGGAACCCGATGCCGAGGTTCGCTAGCGAGTCGCGGCCCGCTGGGGTCTGTGCCGGGCTGCTCATAGCGGCGCGAGAGGCTTGCAGACCGCAGCCGTGCCGGACTGGCGTCCGAACAACACGACCTCGCCCGACGGCAGATCGGCCAGGAGTTTCCGCGACAGCAGGACGTGGGCCTGGCCGTTGCTGGCGGCGGGCACGTCCCCGGCGATGTAGGCGACCGCAATCGGCTCACCAGGGATGAACCCGTCTTCCAGAACCATTACGTCGTCGGTACGTTGAAGGTGACGCGGCACGGTGTCTTCCTCGGGCGGACCCCACGCCGGATCGACCGGCGAGTTAGCGTACTCGGGTTCCGGCTCCGGCTCGGGTTCGGGGGCCGCGCCGAGGTCGGCCCCGGCCCACTGCATCACACCGACTTGCTTGGGCTTGTCGCGCTGATCCACCAGGCCCCGGCTGACAGTGCCGTTGGCTTCGATGATCTCGACCGAGTAGGGCTGGGCGAATAAGTCGTAGAGATAGTCCTGCAATCGGCCCATGTGGTCGGCGTGCAGCAGGTCAGCGGGAACGTCCCGGTCGATGCCAAACATCTTCACCGCCAAGCTGCCGTCAGCGCCAACAGTGATCGTGATCCAAGGCTCGTCCGGGTTTAGGTGAGGATAAGAAGTAGACATGTTCAGAAGGTGCATAAGCCCTCCCGGTCAGCTAATACGAGTCATCCGCTGAGTTGTATCGAACAGGGCCAGCTCGGCGGGGTGGAGCTGATGTTGGACGACAAAGGAACGGTCCTTGATCCGCCAGAGGCCCTGGCCGGTGGAGAGGGTGGGTAGGAGCTTCTTCTCGGTGCCGGTCAGACCGAGGGCTTCGGCGGCTTGGGTGGTTTGGTCGGATTCTTGCCGGTATATGATCCGGGTCTCGGCATTGGCCAGCAGCGACGAGGCGAGCGCCCGCATGGCGGTGCCCTGGTCGCCCACGTTGTCGAGGTCGGTGAGCTTGTGGAAGATCAGCATGTTGGCGATCCCGAAGTGCCGAGCCAGCCGCCACTGAGCGTCCATGCGGCGCAACAACGCCGGGTGGGACATCAGTCGCCAGGCTTCTTCGTAGATCACCCAGCGCTGCCCGCCATTTGGGTCGAGCAGCGCGGATTCCATCCAGGCCGACGAGCAAGTCATCAACACACTGATGAGCGTGGAGTTCTCCGCCACAGCGCTGAGGTCGAGTGAGACCATCGGCAGGGTCGGATCGAACCTGACGGTCGAGGGACCGTCGAACAGTCCGGCCAAGTCCCCGGCCACCAGCCGCCTCAGAGCGTGGCCGACCTGGCGCCCATCCTCAGCCAGGCGACCGTCAGGGTCATCGGTCTCGTCTGGAGCCAGGATGCGGTCAACCACCATCGGCAGAATCGGCACGTCTGCTGACGCGACTGCACCCTTCAGGGCCACGTCGATGGCGGTGTGCTCTAGTGGCGTCATTGTTCGGTCGAGCACAGTCTCGGCTAGAGCACCGATCAGATCACGGCGCCGAGAGGTGACCTGCGCCAGCCACTCCGCATCAGTCAGGTGGCCGGGCCGGTAGCCCTCATCCAGCGGGTTCAGCCGGGTGTCACGCCCGTGACCAAGCTGGATCGCCCTACCACCAACGGCCTCAGCAACGGCAGTGTGCTCACCCTTCGGATCACCAGGCACATAGACCCGCCTGCCGAACGGAATGGACCGGGTGTAGAGAGACTTCGCCAGCGAAGACTTCCCCGAGCCGACGATCCCGGCCAAGACGATGTTCGGCGCGGTGATCACCCCGGCCTGATACAGGACCCACGGGTCGTACACAAAAGAAGCTCCGCCAAACATGTCGCTACCAACGAACACCCCATCAGCGCCAAGCCCACCCTCAGCCAGGAACGGATACGCCCCACCGAGCGTCGCGGTCGTGTCCTGATGCTGCGGTAGTCGAAGCCTGCCCGGAGTCCAGAGTTGCGCTCGACCCGGCTCCCCAGTGGGCGGAAGGTACTCTGCCAGTGCTCGCTCGCGCTTCGCCGTTGCGTAAGCAGCACGGGCTCGCTCGCGCTGACCACGATGGCCATCAGCAACAACCCGACGAGTAGCACGTACCTGCGCCTTCCGATCCCGGCGGCGCTGCCTTGCAGGTCGCACCAGAGTGGCGGCGTGAAGGCACTCGACTGGTTCCATGCCAGCAAGGTGCTCGCCTCACTCCCACAGTGCACACTGAATAGCCCTGGGTTTAGTTCCGTGTTTGCCTGTCGGGAAGGATGGGGATCATG
>WRIF01000303.1 GCA_009782865.1 Promicromonosporaceae bacterium | reverse complement strand
TCTACCTCCACCCAGCGCGGCGAGCCCGTCACCGGGGAGCCGTCGAATCCCTCGACCCGCCCGACAATCGCCGTCAGGGTTTGGCCTACCGCGTGAACTCCCGAGACCTGAACCCAGGCCAGCTCCGCCCCGTCCAGCGACCCACCCGAGTCCACGTCCTCGCCCCAGTCTTCCTCCGGATCGAGAGGCAGGCCCGGCTCTATAGGCAAACCCGGTTCGATGGGCAGGCCCGGTTCGGGGAAAGGCCCCGGTTCAACCGGCGGCTCGGGGCGTGTCTCGCCCTCCGTTTCCGGGAGCACCTGACCGCCGTCGACGATTTCCGACGCTGGGTAGTCCAGCGGGGTGTCGTGGTCCGCGGTGGCAACCGCTGGAACCAGGAGGGCGGACGCGGTGAGGGCGGCGACCGCGCCGGCCGCGATGACCGCCAGACGGCGGCGCGCGCGATCACATCGAGGAGAAGATAAGGTCATTACTAGGCCTTTCGAAGCAAGAACGCCATCGCGCCCGCTAACCGATACCCGCACATAGTCCGTCACGACGGGAAGGTGCGCCTGCCAGAACGAGCCTTTGGTCACAGATTGTCCCCGATTGACCACGCCTTGGTCCCTAACTGATCCCTGCGGCCACCCCTCCCGTCGGCAGGCGGTGCGGAGAGGCGATTAGGGCACCTGCCGCCGGGTCGCCTAACCTAGGCGGCATGTGGAACCTGCTGCCCCTTGACACTCCGCCGCCCGTGGAGTTTGAAGCGCCGACCCTCGTCGACCTCATCGCCGAGTTCGGATTCATCGGGCTCTCGCTGATCACCATCATCGTCGCGGGCGTGTTCTTCTTCAAGGGTCCGGCCATCATGCAGGCGGCCCGGCGACGGCAGGAGAAGAAGTACAACCGGCAGGATGGCCCCAGGGGGCAGCACTAGCGCGGTTCTGCTTGGTTTCTTAGTCTCTTGGTTTCGAGACGCGGGCTTACGCCCGCTCCTCAACCGGCGAGAAGGCGGCGGGTGAACCCGACGAGACGCCCGCCAACCGGCGATTAGGCGCCGGCTACCAGACGGGAGGCCGGCGGCGGCGTGGAGGGGCCCGAGCGTTCGACGTCGTGCGCGGTCAGCGCCTTGATCTTCCCCCGTTCGACGTCGCTGAGCGGCTCCCCGGTGAAGGTGAACTTACCCAGGATGGACTCACCGACGGCGTCGATGACAATCTTCTGCCCCGGTAGGAGGTCACCGAACAGGATCTGCTCCGAGAGGGCGTCCTCAATGTCGCGCTGGATCGCCCGCTTGAGCGGGCGCGCCCCGAGCACCGGGTCGTAGCCCTTGTCTGCGAGCAGCGACTTGGCCGCGGGGGTGAGCTCGATCGCCATGTCTTTTTCGGCCATGCGGCGGGCGAGCTTGCCGATCTCCAGGTCAACAATCTGCACGATCTCGTCGCGCGTAAGCTGCGGGAACACGATCATTTCGTCGACGCGGTTGAGGAACTCGGGGCGGAAGTGCTGCCTGAGTTCGTCGTTGACCTTAGCCTTCATGCGCTCGTAGTCGGTGACGGTGTCACCGATGGCCTGGAAGCCGGTCTGCACGCCCTTGGCGATGTCGCGCGTGCCGAGGTTGGTGGTCATGATGATCACGGTGTTCTTGAAGTCGACCATGCGGCCCTGGGAGTCGGTGAGGCGACCGTCCTCAAGCACCTGCAGGAGCGCGTTGAAGATGTCCGGGTGTGCCTTCTCCACCTCGTCGAACAGCACCACCGAGAACGGGCGGCGGCGCACGCGCTCGGTGAGTTGTCCGCCCTCGTCGTAGCCGACGTAGCCGGGGGGCGCGCCGAAGAGGCGCGAGGCGGTGTGCTTCTCGGAGAACTCGGACATGTCCAGCTGGATCAAGGAGTCCTCGTCACCGAACAGGAACTCCGCCAGCGCCTTGGCGAGTTCGGTCTTGCCGACGCCGGTGGGGCCGGCGAAGATGAACGAACCGCCGGGGCGCTTGGGGTCCTTCAGGCCGGCGCGGGTGCGACGGATAGCCTGCGACAGGGCCTTGATGGCGTCGTTTTGGCCGATGACGCGCTTGTGCAGCTCGTCTTCCATGCGCAGCAGGCGGGCACTCTCGGCCTCGGTCAGCTTGGCGACGGGCACGCCCGTGCTCATGGCGAGCACCTCAGCGATGACGTCTTCATCGACCACGGCGATGGTCTCCAGGTTGCCCTCGCGCCAGGCGGTCTCCATCGCCTGCCGCTTGGTGGTGAGCTGCTTTTCCTTGTCGCGCAGCCCGGCGGCCTTCTCGAAGTCTTGCTCATCGATGGCGGCCTCCTTTTCGCGGCGGGCATCTCTGATTTGTTCGTCGATGGCCTTGAGCTCCGGCGGGGCGGTCATGCGGCGGATGCGCAGCCGGGCGCCGGCCTCGTCGATCAGGTCGATGGCCTTGTCCGGCAGGAAGCGGTCGTTGATGTATCGGTCGGCCAGCTTGACGGCGGCCGTCAGCGCGCCGTCGGTGATGGTGACGCGGTGGTGGGCCTCGTAGCGGTCGCGCAGGCCCTTGAGGATTTCGATGGCGTGGGCCACGGTCGGCTCGGCCACCTGGATCGGCTGGAAGCGTCGTTCGAGGGCCGGGTCCTTCTCGACGTACTTGCGGTACTCATCGAGCGTGGTGGCGCCGATGGTCTGTAGCTCGCCGCGGGCCAGCTGTGGCTTAAGAATCGAGGCGGCGTCCATGGCCCCCTCTGCTCCCCCGGCCCCAACGAGGGTGTGAATCTCGTCGATGAACAAGATGATGTCGCCGCGGGTGCGAATCTCCTTGAGCACCTTCTTCAGGCGTTCCTCAAAGTCACCGCGGTAGCGGGTGCCGGCCACCATCGACCCGAGGTCGAGGGTGTAGAGGTTCTTGTCCTTGAGGGTTTCGGGGACGTCGCCGCGGGCGATGTCCTGCGCCAGGCCCTCGACGACGGCCGTCTTGCCTACGCCCGGCTCACCGATGAGCACCGGGTTGTTCTTGGTGCGGCGGCTCAGCACCTGCATGACGCGCTCGGTTTCCTGCGAA
>WRIF01000302.1 GCA_009782865.1 Promicromonosporaceae bacterium | reverse complement strand
GGGGTGGGGGAGCGGGCGCGCGGGGCGGCGGCGGCGACCGGGGTAGAACTGGCCGCCGCCGAGGGGGAAGAGGTGCCTCTGGGCGCCACATTCGTCGTCATGGTCCCCACCGGCGAGCCCGAGCCGCCGGAACCGGAGCCGACGCCCTCGCCCACCTCCACGCCGCCGGCCGTGCTGCCGACGCCCACCCCGTCGCCGACCCCGGTGCCGTCGCCAGACCCGACGGAAGAGCCCAGCCCTGGGCCGACCGAGGAGCCGACGCCCGGCCCCACCGAGGAACCTCCCCCCGGGGGATAACGCCACGCCGGCCAAGGTGTATGCTTGAGCGCTGTTGTGTCTCGGCGTACCTAAAATCGGGTGCGGCGGGCGCGACGACGCAATAACCCTCCTGCCACGGAAGGACCGTGGCCGCTAGACCAAAGGAGGTGGGTTGAACACATGCGTCAGTACGAAATGATGGTGATCCTGGACCCCGATGTCGAGGAGCGCACCGTTGCCGGTCTGCTGGAGAAGCTGACCGCCGTCATCCCCGCTGAAGGTGGCACCGTCGACAAGACCGACATTTGGGGCCGCCGTCGAATGACCTTCGACATCAACAAGAAGTCCGAGGGGCTCTACGCCGTCGTCGACTTCACCGCCGAGGTTGCCACCGCCAAGGAACTGGACCGGCAGCTGGGTCTCAACGAGACCGTGCTGCGCACCAAGATCCTGCGGCGCGACGTCGACTAACCCGAACTTGTAGTACCTGATCCCTAAGGAGTGCCAATGGCCGGCGAAACCCAGATCACCGTGGTGGGCAACCTCGTTGCCGACCCCGAACTTCGGTTCACCCCCTCGGGAGCCGCGGTATGCAACTTCCGGGTGGCGTCGACCCCGCGCACCTTCGACCGGCAGTCGAACGAGTGGAAGGACGGCGAAGGCCTGTTCCTTTCCTGCTCGGTTTGGCGTGACCAGGCCGAGAACGTCGCCGAGACCCTGACCAAGGGCATGCGCGTGATCGTGCAGGGCAACCTGGTGCAGCGCTCGTATGAGACGCGCGAGGGAGAAAAGCGCACGGTCGTCGAACTGCAGGTCACCGAGATTGGTCCCTCCCTACGCAATGCCTCCGCCTCCGTGACGCGCAAGCAGCGCAGCGGTGGCAATGGCGGCTTCGGGGGCGGGGGCGGCTTCGGCGGCAACCAGCAGGGCGGGTACAACCAGTCCAACTTCCAAAGCGGGGCCTCACCGCAGAACGACCCCTGGGCCCAGGCGGCCCCGGCGGCCTCTGCCGGCGGCTTCAACGACGCGCCCCCGTTCTAGGGCGCGACACCAGACTCTCATCCGCAACACCTGACAGATAAAGGAGCAATCGGTATGGCACGCCCTCCGATGCGCAAGTCAAACAAGCACATCATCACCAAGAAGAAGACCAATCCGCTCAAGGCCGCCAAGATCGAGGCCATTGACTACAAGGACACCGCGCTGCTGCGCAAGTTCATCTCCGACCGGGGCAAGATTCGCGCCCGCCGCATCACCGGCGTGACCGTTCAGGAGCAGCGCGCGATTGCACGCGCCGTCAAGAACGCCCGCGAGATGGCCCTGCTGCCCTACGCCTCGTCCTCGCGTCGCGGCTGATCGAATAGGAGCACAACATGGCTAAGTTGATTCTCACTCACGAGGTCACCGGCCTCGGCGAGCCCGGCGACGTGGTGGAGGTCAAGGACGGTTACGCCCGCAACTTCCTGATTCCGCGCAAGCTGGCCACCCCTTGGACCAAGGGCGCCGAGTCGCAGATCACCGCGATCCGCAAGGCCCGCAAGGCCCGCGAAATCTCCACCCTGGAGGGGGCCAAGGCGGTTGCCGCCACCCTGGCCGCCAGCCCGGTGGTAGTCACCGCCAAGGCCGGCAAGGAAGGTCGCCTCTTCGGCGCCGTCACCACCACCGACATCGCCGCCGCCGTCAAGGCCGCCGGCGGGCCGGACGTGGACAAGCGCAAGATCGAGATCGCCTCCCCGATCAAGTCGGTTGGCGAGCACGCGGTCTCCATCCGCCTGCACCCCGAGGTGCAGGCCCGGCTGAACGTTTTGGTCAAGGCCGCCTGACATTAGGCGCCAACGGCGCACTACGTCTGAAGACCCCCGGACTTCCCACAGGGAAACCGGGGGTTTTCTGCCCCTGGCGTCCGCTTGTCCACAGGCCCGTCCACAGCCGACGGCGGCGAGTCCCACAGGCCGCTGACGCTCGTCCACCGGTTATCCACAGGCTGGAGGGGACGCCGGATTTGGAACGTCGGTGCTTGGCCGTAGCCTTGAGTTTCAGGAGTGAAAGGGGAGCGGCATGTCGTCGCAGGAGATCGCCGTCGAGGCGCCGGCGGGTCAGTTTGGGCGCTGGGAGCAGGAGATTGGCGGGCCTGGTCCGGCGAGCGGTGGTTTTGACCGCACCCCTCCGCAGGATGTGGGCGCGGAGATGTCCGTCTTGGGTTCGATGTTGTTGTCCAAGGACGCGATTGCCGATGTGGTTGAGGAGATTCGCGGCACCGACTTCTATCGCCCCGCGCATGAGGCGATCTATGACGCGATCATGGACCTGTTCGGGAGGGGAGAGCCTGCCGATGCCATCACCGTCTCCGACGAGCTGCGTCGGCGCGGCACCCTCGATCGGGCCGGTGGGGCCGCCTATCTCGGTGACCTGATTGCCGGGGTGCCTACCGCCGCCAATGCCGGCTATTACGCTCGCATCGTGCGCGAGCGCGCCACGCTGCGTCGCCTGGTGGATGCCGGCACCCGCATCGTGCAGATGGGCTACTCCCGTGATGGCGGGGAGGTCGATGAGATCGTCAACCTGGCCCAGGCGGAGGTGTATGCCGCCTCCCAGCAGCGCAAGTCCGAGGACTACCTGCCCCTGTCCGCGATCCTGGAGGGCGCCATTGACGAGATTGAGGCGGCCGGCTCGCGGGGCAAGGGGGTCTACGGGGTGCCCACCGGCTTTGCCGACCTGGACAAGCTCACCAATGGCCTGCATGCCGGGCAGATGGTGATCATCGCCG
>WRIF01000301.1 GCA_009782865.1 Promicromonosporaceae bacterium | reverse complement strand
TCCGACGGCTACCTGGTGCCCTCCGAGGTGGCCGACCACATCTTCAACGGCGCTGCTGGCAAGCCTGCCGAGCCCCCGAAGAAGCCCGCTCGCAAGACCCGCAAGACCAAGCCCGTCACCACCCCTGAGGAGACGACACCATGAGCACCATCTGCTTCCCTCTCGTCGGGGGAAGGATCATGCGAGCGACCCGGCTCGACGCCTGTGGTCGTCCCACGTGGGGCGACTGCGTCCAGGTCACCACCGAGGGCTTCGTCTCCGTCGCGGCCTCGGCCAACATCGAGGACGGCGAGGCGATCTCGGTCGTCAACGCCAACGGCAAGCAGTGCGTCTTCCAGCCCGCCAAGCCGTCCATCACCAGCATCGGGCTGGAGGTCACGTTCTGTGACGTCGACCCGGAGTTGTACGCCCTGATCACCGGCCAGCGCGTCGTCTACGACTACAAGGGCGACGCGGTCGGCTTCCGCGTCAACACCGCGGTCTCGCCGGGCGACGTCGGCTGGGCGCTGGAGATCTGGTCCAACGTGCCCGGCGTGGCCTGCGCGCCGGAGGATGCTGGCGGTGTTGCCGCCACCTCCCAGGGCACCTACGGCTACCTGCTCTACCCGTTCCTCCAGGGCGGCGTTCTGGGCGACTACACCATCGAGAACGGCGCGGTCACCTTCAGCATCGGCAACATCGTCACCAAGTCCGGCGGCAACTGGGGCAAGGGCCCCTACGACGTCGTCACCCAGGTCGGCGGCGGCCGTGGCGGACTGCTGGAGGCCATCGAGGCCGACGACCACTTCCACGTGCAACTGACCGACGTCGCTCCCCCGGAGGGCCGCTGCGGCTGCGTGCCGCTGGACAACCCGTCCTGGCCGATCACCGAGACCGGCGTCGCCGGAGCCCCGGGCAACTGGGGCACCGCCTCGCGCCGCCCCGACACCCTGGCCGACCTGCTCGCCGCTGACCCGCCGATCGCGGCCAGCCCGACCAGCGCCTGGCCTTCTGGGTCGTGGATCGTGCTGGGCGACGGCACCGAGGTCTACTGGGACGGCACGACCTGGGCCGAGGGCGTGGCGCCCGAGGTCGAGACCGTCGGCCAGGAGCCGTCGTACGCCACCTCGGTCACCGAGGGCGCGCCGGGCATCTGGGACGGCACCGCTCCGCCGGACTTCGCCACCTTGACCCTGCCGAACCCGCAGGTGGAGCCCGAGACCGACGAGGCCTGGACCAGCGGCGAGTACGCGGTGCTCGGCAACGGCGCCTACGTCTACTGGGACGGCGACGCGTGGGAGCAGGGCATCGCGCCGTGACGACCACGCCAGTGCCGCCCCTGCCGGAGCAGTGCTGGCCTGTCGACCATGCGTGCCTCGGCGACACCTGGGACCAGTACGACGAGGACACGCAGGCACGGGCCGACGCACTGGCTGTGCAGACGCTGCGGGCACTCACCGGCTACCGAGTCGGTGGGTGCCCCGTCGTGCTGCGCCCGTGTCGCCGCTCGTGCCTCCCGCAGGTGCCGACGTACCGCGAGTACCCGGTGGTCCCCGACCCGAGCGGCGGCGGGCTGGGCGTGGCCTACATCGGCGGCGTCTGGTTCAACATGGCCTGCGGCTGCACCGGCGACTGCTCCTGCACCCGCATCTGCGAGGTTCGGCTTCCCGCCGGGCAGGTCCATGAGGTCCGGGTCGACGGCTACGTGCTCGATCCCTCGGCCTGGCGCGTCGACTACGGCAACGTGCTGGTCCGCCTCGACGGCGAGTGCTGGCCGCTGTGCCAGGACATGAGTGCCGACGACAACCAGGCGGGCACCTGGTCGGTCACCTTCACCCCCGGCCAGCGGGTCGACGCGCTCGGCTCCTTCGCGGCCGGGATCTTGGCCGGTGAGTTCGCCAAGGCCTGCTCCGGCGCCTCGTGTCGCCTGCCCGCCGGGGTGACGCAGTTGGCCCGCGGCGGCGTCACGATGACGCTGGCCGGTGACTCCTTCCCCGAGGGCATGACGGGCATCCGCGAGGTCGACGCCTTCATCCGCCGCTGGAACCCCAACCACCTCACCCAGGCGCCCGCCGTGTGGTCGCCCGACCTGCGTCGCCCGCGCCGGGTCGGGACCGCCAGCCCCATCCCGACGCCAGGCCCCGGCGGGTTCGACTTCGGGGGTGCGTGCGAGTGAGCCGCCGACCGCCGCTTCAACTGCGCAGGGATGACCTTGCGGAGTGGGAGCGGTGCGACCCTGTGCTGGCTGAGGGCGAACTGGTCTTCGTGATGCCGGACGGCCCGCTGCGTGTCGGCGACGGGGTACGCCCGTGGTCGCAACTGTCCGACCAGGGTGGCGGCGCCGGAGGGCAGGGACCCCAGGGCCCGACCGGCCCGACCGGCCCCCAGGGAGCCCCGGGCCAGACCGGTCCGCAGGGCGCGACCGGTGAGCCCGGTGAGCCCGGCCCCACTGG
Source organism: Promicromonosporaceae bacterium (assembly GCA_009782865.1). Classification (GTDB taxonomy): domain Bacteria; phylum Actinomycetota; class Actinomycetes; order Actinomycetales; family Cellulomonadaceae; genus Xylanimonas. The sequence goes on along the minus strand of WRIF01000301.1, from coordinate 595 downwards.
TCCGACTGGTCCGATCGGTGAGCCCGGTCCCACGGGTCCCGCCGGTGAGCCCGGCGCCGACGGGGCGCCCGGCGCGACGGGAGCGCCCGGCGCTGACGGGCTGCCCGGCCAGGACGGTGCCCCTGGCCAGACCGGCGCGACGGGGGCGACGGGCCAGCAGGGCCCGCCCGGACCGCTGATGGACCCGCTGGAGGTCGACGAGGTCCAGACCAAGCGGATCGGCTCCACTGTCGTCGGCGACGACATGCACCTGACCTCCCACATCGCCGCCGACGGGCACACCATCTGGGGCCTGCCCGAGCCCACGAACGACGACTGGGCGGCGAACAAGGGCTACGTCGACCGCGCCATCGCCCAAGCCCTCGGTAGGACGCCGTGAGTGGCATCGGCGGTTTCGACATCTACGCCGTGATGTCGGAGGCGCTGGGCTGCCTGTGCGAGGGCCTGGCCGAGACTCCCGCCGGTCGGCCGTGTCGCTGCACCCTGGCCGTCGGCACCAACCTCATCCCGGTCGACGCGTGCGCCTGCGAGGGCCCCGACTGCGGGATGGCGTGGGTGCGGCTCGACGCCGCCTTCCCCTCCTCGACCTTCCCGG
>WRIF01000300.1 GCA_009782865.1 Promicromonosporaceae bacterium | reverse complement strand
ACGCCCCCGTCCGGGGGCCTGTTGTGGGGAGGTCCTGGTGGCGCGTCGGATGTTGGAGTTCTCGGACCGTCCTGGTGCGTCTGAGTTAACTAACCATTTCAGGGGAGTTTCAATCCTTGTTCCTGGGTAGAATCACTGTTCCGGAAGAGGAGTTGGAGCCAGGATCATGACCCAGGACTCGAGGCCTGTAAGGAGTGTAGCCCGTAAGCGTCGCAGGGTGTTGGCGCCGTCGCAGAAGTATGAGGTGTTCACCTCAATCTTGACTTCGTCGGCCACATACCGGGAGCTCGCCGAGAAGTACGACATCGACCCTTCGACGATTCGTACCATTTGTAAGAAGGCTAAGGAGGGGGCAATTGACGCCCTTGCGGCAACTCCTGGTAGAAATGGGAAGACCGCCACGCAATTGGAGTTGGAACAAGCGCGGCGGGAGATAGAGAAGTTGAAGGCCACTATTTGCGAGCAGGCGATGGAGCTGCATTTGGAGCGGGGAAAAGACGGCTGGGACTAAACGCTGGCCAAGTCCCTAACCGTCTTCCCGCGCCAGTGAAGCAGGGCCTGCTCGACCTGGTGGACGACGCCGGGCGTGACGGGTTGTCCCTGCGGTGGGCGTGCCGGGTCCTGGGAGTCGACCACGGCCGGGTCCTGGCCTGGCGGGCCACCGCCACCGCCGGTGGCGTCCTGGACGACGCCAAGCCGGGCCCGGGCAAGGGCCGGGCACTACACGCCCTGCTTCCCTGGGAGACCGACGCGGTCATCCAGGTGGCCAAGGACTGGGGCCTAATCGACTTGTCCCACCGCAAGATCGCCCACCGCGCCTCCCGGATCGGGGCCGTGTTCGTCAGCGAGTCCACCGTGTTACGGGTGCTCACAGCAGCGGGGATGCACCTGCCCGGGGTACCCGTGGTCTACCACCGCCGCGAGAAAACCCCTTGGCCCGACTGGGTGAAACCAGAACCAGGGCAGATTTACATCTACGATTTTACGCACTTCAAACGCCTGCCAGGCTGGTGCGCGATCGCCGTGCTGGACGTCGTCTCCCGGTACTGGCTGGCCACCGTGATCTCGCCGGAGGAGACCTGGGTCCAGGTCGAGACGGCGTTCATCGCCGCCCTGGAGGCAGACGGTAAGTCATGGCTCCTAGACCAGGGGCTGCGCGCCCACCTCGACACCGGCACCATCCCCGAAGACCACCAGGTCCCGGTGCTGCTGGCGGTATCGGACAACGGGCCACAAATGACATCGTCGAAAACCGCGCAATTCATGGCCATGAGTAGGATAGCCCAACACTTTGGACGGCCCGGCACCCCAAACGACCAAGCCTGGATAGAATCATTCTTCGGACATATCAAGGCAGAAAACCCGCAAATAAACCAAATCGACGACCCCGCGGTAATGACAAGGGAAATGGCAGTCATCCGGAACCATTACAACACGGTCAGGCTCCACGAGGGCATCGGCTACGTCACCCCCGAGGACGAGCACCACGGCCGCGGCCAAGCCATCCGCGACGCCCGCGCAGCCGGGATGCGCGCCGCCCAAGCCCTCCGAGTTGCCACCCGCCGCAAACTAAGAGAAAATGCACCAACCAAACCCAGCAACCCGCGGATTGAATAAACCCGCAACTGGTTAGTTAACTCAGACACACCTCGGCGGCGACGTTTTGGTAGGAGTCGTAGGGCGCCCAGGCGTCGTGGATGAGTACCCCGGTTATCTTCGGGATTATCCCGATGTGGTTTACCGCTTCCTTGCCACGTTTCTCGTGGACTTCTATCCAGGTGGCCGCCGGGTTTGATATCGAGTGGGCCCAATGGGTTTTCCCGTCCACCTTGAAACCGGTCTCGTCGGCGTGGGCGTACTCGGCGCCGGCCAGGATTGCCGCCGCGACCGGTTTGTACCCGCCGGTGATCCTCAGGGCCGCCTGGGCGACGAACTTTGCGATGGTGGCCGGGGAGACGGGCTGGCCGAACGTGTCCTCGAAGTGCTCGGCGCCGCGCTGGTAGGTGCCGTACTGGCGGGCGTGGAAGTTGACGAGCCAGGCCTGGACGCCCGGCCCGTACTGGACCTGGCGCACCACCCCGCCCGGCGCGACCGCCTTGGTAACCGCACGGCAGGCCCCGCACCGCGCCTGGTGGAGCCGGTGCTCGGTCACCACCAGCGCCAACGGCGGCAGGTCGAACACCTGCCGGGCCTCAAACCCCACCGAGTCGCCCTGCCCGGTAAGCGCCGCCCCGCACCCCCGGCAACCGGCCGGACGGTGATCCACCACCAAGTCGGGATCCGCCACCACCTCAAGGGTCTTGCCCGCCCGGCCAGCCTGCCCACCAGGCTTTCGGACACCCTTGGCCCGCAACGAGCGCGGCTTGGCCGCCGGGCCGTCCGACGACGGCGGCCTCGAGGAGTTCGACGAGTCCGTACCCAACCTCGCCAACAACTCCGCCACCTGCGCCGTGAGTGCCGCGACCTGGGCCACCAACTCACCGATCCGCTCATCGGCGGCCACCCGAGCCCGCCGCTCAGCGTCCAACAACGCAATTAGCTCATCACAAGAGGGAACCGTACCCGCAACGGGCGCCGCCCCATCTCCCATAAGACAATGATATAGAACGCGGTAAGCCGCACGGCAGCGACATCCAGACCAGGAAATTGTAATTCAACACATCACAGCACCGAGCACGGACCACCCTGAATAGTTACCTCTAGGCTAGTTCCGGGCAAAACAAAACCCCCGTGCCGATTTTGCGAAATGGGGTACAATGTGGTACACTTAGCCAGCTGGCGAGATTGCGCAAGACTAGCCGTCGCGAATGCGTCTCGCCAGCTTGTTATTTCAGTTCAATTTCGATCAACTTCCCGCGCTGCATAATCCAAAGGCGTTGAACCGCGAGATGCGGATATTGTTCATTTATTCCCCTAAGCGCATCCAGCACTTCAGGCTCGGCTAAGCGATTTCCTAGGTCAACAACGAAATTCAACTTGACTGGTTCGCGCCCGTTCTTCGCCGCTTTCTTGAACTCATCGTTGATTGGG
>WRIF01000299.1 GCA_009782865.1 Promicromonosporaceae bacterium | reverse complement strand
AACTTGACATCCGGGTTAATCCGCCCTTCGAAGTTCCGATTGCCGGAGAGGACCGCGACGCTGGCCAGGTCACGGGCACGGATTGCGGCGGAAACCTCAGGGATCAAGGGACCGGAGTTGCCAATGCAAGTCGCGCAGCCGTACCCAACCAGGTTGAAGCCGAGTCCGTTCAGCGCTGGCCACAACCCTGCGCGCTCGTAGTAGTCGGTGACCACCTTGGAGCCGGGGGCCAGTGACGTCTTGACCCAAGGTTTGGTCGTGAGCCCCTTCGCTACCGCGTTCCGGGCGAGCAGCCCAGCCGCCAGCATGACCGAGGGGTTTGAGGTGTTGGTGCACGAGGTGATCGAGGCGATCACCACATGGCCGTGGTCCAGGGTGGTAGGACCGGCGGGCAGGCGCACCTCCGCCGGGTTCGACGGCGAGGCGGCGTAGTCGGGAAGGGCCTTGCGGAACGACGGCGCGGACATGGACAGTTCGACGCGGTCTTGGGGGCGCTTGGGGCCGGCGATGGACGGGACCACGGTTGCCAGGTCGAGGCTGAGGTACTCGGAGTAGGCCGCCGGCTCGGCCCCGTCGTAGCGCCAAAGACCCTGTTCCTTGGCATACGCCTCAACCAGCGCCACCTGCTCGGCCGGGCGTCCGGTGAGGCTCAGGTACTCGAGCGTCGCCTCGTCGATGGGGAAGATCGCGGCGGTAGACCCAAACTCCGGGCTCATGTTGCCGATGGTGGCGCGGTTGGCCAGTGGCACGGCGGCCACGCCATCGCCGTAGAACTCGACAAACTTGCCAACCACGCCGTGGCGACGCAGCAGCTGGGTGATGGTGAGCACCACGTCGGTGGCGGTGACGCCGGGCTGAATCTCACCGGTGAGCCTGAAGCCCACCACCTGCGGGATCAGCATGGACACGGGCTGGCCCAGCATGGCGGCCTCGGCCTCGATACCGCCGACGCCCCAGCCAAGCACCCCGAGCCCGTTCACCATGGTGGTGTGGGAGTCGGTGCCGACGCAGGTGTCGGGGTAGGCGAGGCCGTCGCGCTCCATCACCACGCGCGCCAGGTGTTCGATGTTGACCTGGTGGACGATGCCGGTACCGGGCGGCACCACCGAGAAGTCATCAAACGCGGTCTGTCCCCAGCGCAAGAACTGGTAGCGCTCGCGATTGCGCTGATACTCGATCTCCACATTGCGTTCGAGGGCGCCGACGCAGCCCGCCACGTCGATCTGCACCGAGTGGTCGATTACCAGTTCGGCCGGGGCCAGGGGGTTCACGCGGGTGGGGTCGCCACCGAGTTCGACGACGGCTTCGCGCATGGTGGCGAGGTCCACGACGCAGGGCACGCCGGTGAAGTCCTGCATGATCACGCGGGCGGGCGTGAACTGAATCTCGGTGTCCGGCGTGGCGGTCGGCTCCCAGGCGGCCAGCGCCCGCACATGGTCGGCGGTGATGCTCAAGCCGTCCTCGGTGCGCAGCAGGTTCTCGGCGAGGATCTTCAGGCTGTACGGCAGCCGCTCCAGGCCGGGCACGGCGTCCAGCCGATAGATCTGGTACTCCTTCCCGGCGACATCGAGCGTGCTGCGGGACCGAAAGGAGTTGAGGCTCACGAGGGGCGATTCTATCCCGTGGAGGTCCGGCGCCGTTTCGGCCAGAGGGCCAACGCGCCGGAACTACCACAGCTACCATGACTGGGTGGACTACCCCGTACCTAGCCCGCACGGGCAACTGTCCGCGTCGCCAGAGCCGAGGCGACAGGGCGTGGGCTGGCTTGCCAAAGTGGCGCTAATCCTGGCGGCGGTACCGGCAATCTCTCTCGTCGGGCTACTAGTCTTCTCCTCCAGCGCCGGCTCTGATTCCCCCGGTATCGGATTCGTCTTTGGGGTGGTCTTCCTGCTTTCGGCGTGGCTGCTGCCACCGGTGGCGTTGGTGCTCGGGGTCATCGCCCTGGTGATGAAGATGGCCGCTGGCCGCAAGGAACCTACCCTCTAGCGAGTAAGCAGGGCGACGGCCTCGACGTGGTGGGTCATCGGGAACAGGTCAAAGGCCCGCAGGGACTGCAGCGTGTAGCCGCCCTCCCCCAGGTAGCCGATGTCGCGAGCCAGCGCGGCCGGGTCGCAGGCGACGTAGATCACCCGCTCAGGTTGGCCCGCCATGATGGCCTCGATGGTGCGGCGCCCCGCCCCGGCCCGCGGCGGATCGAGAACCACCACGCCTGCCGCCAACCCGCCGTCCAGGACCCGCTCGACCGCCCCGTGCCGCAGTTCGACGTTGCCCAGGTGGTGGGAGTTGCGGCGGGCGTCGCGGACCGCCCGCTCATCGCCCTCAACGGCAATCACCGAGCCGGCCCGGTCGGCCAGGGGGAGCGTGAACAGGCCCGCCCCAGAATACAGGTCAAGCACTCGCTTGCCGGTCAGGTCCCCCGCGGCGGCCAACACCGCCTCGACCAGCAGACGGGGCGCCTCCCGGTGGTTTTGCCAAAAGCCGTCAGCGGCCAGGCGGTAACGGTAGGAGGAACCATCGGAAAGTTCGACCATCTCGGTGACCGAGCGCCGCGCGTTCGCCCTAGTGTCGGGCCTGCCACGCCACGGCGCGCCATCTACCAGGAGCAGGTCGCTGTGCAGTTCGAGCCGCTGACCGGGACGCCATCGGCGGGCAAACACCTGCTCGGCATCCGCGCGGGCGAGCACCTCCTCGGTGGCCAGCGGCATCGTGTCCAACGGCAGCACCTGATGCGAGCGGTACGTGCGCATGCCGGCGCGGCCTTCCCGGTCGGCCACCAGGTCGATCCGGGTACGGTAGTGCAGCCCGCCGCGCTGCCCGTCGCCGGGGGCCGCCTCTACCGTGACCTCCCAGTCCAGGTTGGCCAGGCGCCGCAGCTGCTCGCGGAGCACCGCCGCCTTCCAGCGGCGCTGCCCGGGCAGGGAAACGTGGGCGAGTTCTCCCCCGCCCACTCCACCGGGACCGGCCTCCGGCCAGGCCGAAGGCACCCGGTCGGGCGACGGGTTGCCCAGCACCTGTACGGCATCGGCCCGCCAGAACTTCGACCCGG
>WRIF01000298.1 GCA_009782865.1 Promicromonosporaceae bacterium | reverse complement strand
TCGCCCTACACCTACGGGAAGTCCGACGTGAACCCCTCCATCGCCGTCAACGTCCAGGCAGCCGCGAAGAAGAGCAACGTCGCGCTGGCCCGCGACGAACTGAGCAAGGCCCTCGCGCACCTGGATGCCGCGATCAAGAACGGCCGCGGTGCGCCGGTGAAGAACGCCCGCGCGCAGATCGCCAAGGCCCTCGCCACCCTCCCGAAGAGTTAGGCCAACGCCATGAATCCCCGCACCATCACGATCGCCGGACTGGTCGTCGTCGTGGCTGAGTTCGCGCTCGCCTCGGCCGAACTGACCCACTTCCTGGGTGACGACGCGTACGCCGTCACCACGTTCATCCTGGGCCTGCTGATCGCCGCCGCCACGTTCATCCTGGCCACCAAGGCTGTCGGCGGGGACGGGGACGCCGCGATCGAGGACTATGCGGTCGAGGATGACGAGGACCCGGAGCCGTGAGCGTGCGACGCGCAGTGGCGGCTGCGCTCCTGCTCGCAGCCGCGGTCAGCCCTGGCCGTATCCAACCGGCTGCCGCGACCGTGACACCCGCGGTCCATGTGACGGCGGCTCAGGCTGCTCGGCCGCGGTTCCGGGCCGAGGTGGTGTTGGCCAACGTGAACCAGTTCATGGCGGCCAGCAAGATCCGCGCCGATGTCGCGAAGATCTTCGCGTTGATGCCCGACGTGATCGTCTTCAACGAGGCCAAGCCGTCCGGCCACGCCGAGATGCGTGCCCAGGCCAAGAAGCGGGGCTACCTGCTGCGTGTGCCGAAGGGGCCGCTGCATGAGGTCACGATCGCCTGGAAGATCTCCCGCTGGCAGGGGATCGGGGGCGGGGCGACTACCTTCACGAAGGGCATGGCGAAGGTGACTCCGGCACGGGGTCTGGTCCGACAGGTTCTGCAACGGGCAGGGTCGCCGAACGTGGTCGTCTTCGGGACGCACTTCCCGGCACGGGCGTGGACTCACCCCAAGCCGTCGGTGCGCTCGTTCCTGCGGACCCAGTGGGACCGGCTGCGTGACGCACTGGTCAGTCGGGTGAAGGCTCGCGCGGCCCGTGTGGCTGCGCCGATCGTGATCTGGGCCGGGGATGTGAATCGGCCGGACTCTCGGTGGCCGAACCGTCGTCCCTTCCCGGCGTTGAGGAACGTGAAGGGCTACGCGACCGCGGTCCTTCCGCATCCTGGCCCGACGCTCGGCAAGGCCCGGTTCGACATGGTCGGGGTGCTGTCGAAGAACACCCGCGTGACGGTGAAGAGCGCCCGTACGGTCCGCCTCCATTCCGACCATCGGGCGGTCCTTCTCGACCTCGCTTGGTGAGTCCACCCTTTGGACGTTCCCCAAGTCTTCTTGGCGTTTCCCCTAGTTGTCGGCCGTCCAAACGGTTATGTTGCCGACACAAGGTTAAGCCGCTACGGACAAGGAAAGCCCTATGCGTGATCTCGCCACCGACACATCCGGCTACGCCGACGCGAGGGAGGTCGCCGAGTTTGCGGCCGGACTCTCGGAGTCGTTCCTGCTGTGCCGCGAACTCCAGCACAACTGGAAGCCGTGGACAGCCCAACGGGACAACGAGCACAACAACTACGTGCGGATCATCCGGTGCCAGCGCTGCAAGACCGCGAAGCACCAGCGGCTGTCGTTCACCGGCACGATCCTCTCCTCCCACTACGACTACCCCGAGGGCTACGTCCACGCCAACCTCGGCCGCATCGTCGGCGACGGGCGTGACGTGCTGCGACTGGAGTCCCTCGCCCGGCTGCTGGGCGCCGACGTACTGAAGGCAGGCTGACCATGGCTAAGGAGATCCGCACCATCCTCTGGTGCGACGGCGACCACGGCGAGGAGGGTGCCCTGGCTACCGGCTCGACTCGCCTCGTCATCAACGGCGGCAAGGAGCGCGAACTCGACTTCTGCGAGGTCTGCCTGAAGACCTACATCGCGCCACTCCTGGAGATGCTCGCCGAGAACGGACAGCCGATCCTGCCTGGCACCGGGGCATCGCAGCCCGCCAAGCCCGAGTCAGCCAAGGAGCCCGGTGGCCCCTGCCCGCACTGCGACGCCATCCCGGTGAGCCGCGATGCCCTCAACACTCACCTGACCCAGCACCACGACACCTCGCTGGCGGAGATGGAGGGCCGGGCCCACCTGCCCTGTCTCGTCGAGGGCTGCCCGCGCAAGTTCGTCCGTCGCCAGGGCCAGGTTGCCCACGTTCGTACGGCGCACGCTGACTGGTTCGACAAGCACCGCGACGAGGTGCTCGCCGAGACGGCGGCGAAGTGACGTCGGCCTGGGCGACGTACGTGCGCAAGGTCGTGTGGGTGGACCAGCGTCAGGTCGAGATCTCCGAGAAGACAGGCGTCGATCAGGCCACCATCAGCAGGTGGCTGCGCGATGAGCAGCCCGCCGTCACGCCGCGCTCCGCCCGGCTCTTCGCCCTCGGTTACGACCGGCCGGTGCTGGAGGCGTTCGTGGCCGCCGGGCTCCTGACGGACGAGGAGGCGGGGATCGGAGTGCCGGAGCCTTTGGGGCTGGAGTCCGCCAGCAACGAGCGGCTGCTTGCTGAGGTCGGCCGTCGGTTCGACGCGCTCGGCCCGGCGGCGTTCTGGCCGAGCATGGACCCCGGCGAGGAGCGATCATGAGCGGCGAACGGCGGCCGGGCCTGATGCGTGCCCTCGACGTGGTTCGCCACCGGCTCAAAGGCCACCGCACGGCGCTGCGGAACGCCGAGACGCTCGGCTGGCCCAACACGCTGTCGGACGCTGTGGTCGATACCCGCGCCCGCCTGGCCGAGTGCGAGGCCATCGAGCAGCGGCTGGAGAACGACATGGAGGCCGACCAGTGAGCCGTCACCGCTACACCGTCCCGGACCCGTGGCCGACGCGAGTCCGGGAGGCGGTCTCCCGTGCCCTGGTCTGCTCGGTGATCGGCCACCGCCGTCAGATGAAGGTGGACGGGACCGGGGCGTGCGTGAGGTGCAGCCGATGATTCTCGACCCGATCGTCGACCGGCTCGTCCGGCGGAGCCTGAGAGTCGAGGAGTCCCTGGTCACGCGCCGGGG
>WRIF01000297.1 GCA_009782865.1 Promicromonosporaceae bacterium | reverse complement strand
TGCGTCACCCACTGGGATGGTAAGGAGCACCACCCAACTGGACCCGTCTGCGGCCCGGCCCGCGGTCACCGAGCCGCCCACCAGTGCGGCCCGCTCCCGCATCCCGACCAGCCCGTAACCCTCCCCCGGCCCCGTCCGGGCGGGGCTGACCTGGCTTGTCACGCGCAACGTCAACTCCCAGGCGGCGGGTCCCAGGCCACCGTCCGGCCAAGTCAGGCTTACCTGTGCGGGCCGGGACGGGTCCCCGTACTTGCGGGCGTTGGTCAGGGCCTCCTGGCAAACGCGGCGCAGGGTCAGCCCCATGCCGGGCGGCAGGCGACGCGGGCTGCCGATCGTCACCAGCGAGACGGGGGTTCCGGCGGAGCGCGCCTGCTCCACCAGGGTCTGCAGGTCGGCGTCGTCCGGGGCGGCGGCGATGGCGGCGGGTTCGACGGCGAAGCCGGTGGCCCTGCCGTCGTCGCCTATCCTCGTTCCTGGCGCCGTGGCGCTCCCCGGCACGCGGACGGCGACGCCGGTGGCCGTGCCGGGCAGCGGGGCCTTCGGGTTGGCGGGGCCCTCCTCCCGCAGCACCCCGAGCAGGCGGCGCATGTCCGCGAGCGCCGCCCGGCCGGTCTCACCGATCACCTCCAGGGCGCGGGTGGCGGCCCCCGGGTCGGCGGTGGCGGCATAGCGTCCGCCGTCGGACTGGGAGATCATCACCGTCAGGGAGTGGGCGACGATGTCGTGCATCTCGCGGGCGATGCGGGTGCGCTCGGCGGCGGCGCCGAGCCTCGCCTGTTGGTCGCGTTCCACCTCCAGGCGGTGGGCGCGCTCGCGCAGGGCGGAGACGGACTCGACCCGCCCGCGACGGGCCAGGCCGATTGCCCAGGCGGTGAGCACCAGGCCGCTGGCCAGGATCGCCACCGCCAGCGACTCTGTCACCGGCGCGGCGGCCAGGCTGCGGGGCCGGCCGCGGGCAAAGAGGACTGCCAGGCCTAGCAACTGGGCACCACACAGGGCGACGGTCAGGGCCGCGCGACCCGCCCACCTTGGCCCATACACGGTCACCGAGTACAGCGCCACAAACACCATCAGGTTGGCGGGCAGGAGCAGCGGCCCGAAGGCCGCCTGGGCGAGCATGACCATGGCTACCGCGCCGGTGGACCAGACCGGCTGCGCTCGCCGCCAGGCCAGGGGGGCGATCTGCAGCAGCGACCAGGCCACGATCACGCCGGAGGGCGCCTGGGAGCGGCCCGGCAGGGCGAGGGGGAGGTCACCGCGCAGGGAGATGGCCAGCAGGATCGCCACCAGCCCGGCGGCGGCCGCGCTGGCCGCATCGATCGCCAGGAGGCGGCGTTGTTCCCGCATTGCTTCCATGCCACCAGGGTAGGGGTACATCGCTATGGCTCGTCTCGTCACCGGGCTCAAGTCGCGGCCAGCGCGGCCACCGGCGGCTCCTTGGCCGCGCGGCGGCCGGGTAGGGCCGAGGCGAGGAGCCCGGCGGCCAGGGCCACCACGCAGATGACTCCGATCTCCCGCCAGGGAACGGACAGCTCCACCGGGCCGAGTACCCCGAGCACGGTCAGCGAACCGCCCCAGCCGTAGGCCAGCCCCAGGGCGATGCCGAGGGCGACGCCGACGGCGGCGATCAGCACTCCCTCGACCGCGAGCATCGCGCGCAGCTGTCCGCGGGTCACGCCGATTGCCCGCAGCGTCGCCGATTCCTTGCGGCGTTCGATCACCGAGAGGGACAGCGTGTTGGCCACCCCGATCAGGGAGATGACCACGGCGACGGCCAGCAGGCCGATCACGACGGCCAAGATGGTGTCGATCACCGTCTCCAGTTGGGCGCGCTCCAGGGCATTGCCCTCGACGGCGATGGCCTCGTCCGAGTCGGCAACCAGGTCCTGGATGCGGCCCACGGCACCGAGGTCGCTCAGGGAGAGCCAAAGCTGGGTCGGCGCGGTGGGCAGGCCGAGGGCGGCGAGGTCGGGCAGGGCGATCACCGGCTGGGCGAGGCCGCGTCCTGTCGCGAACACCGCGCGCAGGGGCAACAGGTTCGGCCCCGGCTGCGGCTCGCCGTGCCCTGCTTCATCGTCCCACTCGCGCAGGCAGACGATCCCGGAGGGGGTGTCCCACTGCTCGCGCAGGTGGGCGGGCAGCAGGATGACGCCCTCGGTGAGGCCGTCCAGCAGGGCCGGGTCGGAAATCGCGGCCCGGGCCGTGGAGGGGTCGACGGCGTATACCGAGGTGACAGACAGCTGGTCGCGCGCTCCGCCCGCGCGTCGCTGGCCGGCCTCCCAGCCTGCGTCTGGTTCCCGGTCGGCGTCTCCCGAGTTTCCTCCCCGCTCGGAAACCCCTTCCCCCTCGGCGTCTCCTTCTGGCGCGGCGTCCGCCGGCGGCGGGAGCTGCTCCTGGCCCGAGATGAGCACGGTGGCGGTGGTGAGCGCGGCCACCGCCGAGACGCCGGGCTCGGCGCTGACGGCCCCGATGAGGTCCGTCGGCAGCGGGGCGCGGGTGCAGGCCCCGTCGTCGTGACAGGTGACCGTCGCCGTCTCCAACACCAGGTCGGTTGGGTAGTGGGCGTGCAGGGTGGCGGTCAGCGAGGCGCGCGCCGAGGCGGCGCCGGTGGACATCATGGTCACCAGCGTGACGCCGATCAACAGGGCGGTAGCGGTGGCGGCGGTGCGGCGCGGGTTGCGGGCCGTGTTCGCCGCTGCCAGCCGGGCGATGGGACCGGTGAGCCCGGCCAGGCGCCCGGCCAGGGCGGTGAAGCGTGGCATCCAGAACACCGCCGAGGCGGCCACCCCCACAAAGGAGAGGGCGCCGCCCGCCAGCCCGGCCAGCAGGCCCCGGGTCGGCTCTCCCAGGTGGTTGCTCAGGTAGACCCCCGCAGCCAGCAGGCCGAACCCCAGCAGCGAGGCAAGCGTCGAGCACGCCAGGCGAACCCGTCCCGCCGACCCCTTCTCCAGGGTGGCGCTGGGCTCGGGCCGCAGGGCGGCCAGCGGCGCCACCCGCGAGGCGAGCCGGGCGGGCACCCTGGCGGCCAGGAGGGTGACCACCACCCCGGCGGCCAACGGCACC
>WRIF01000296.1 GCA_009782865.1 Promicromonosporaceae bacterium | reverse complement strand
GATCGACGCCACCTGCTCGCCGTCTAGCCCGGTGAGCGGCACCGGGGTGGGCTGCGCCGTCCCGGCGGCACCGGCCCCGAGCGGGTAGGTGGTGGTGTTGGGGCCCCAGCCCCACACGCCGTCATCGGTGATCGCCCAGGCGCTGTTGGAGCCGGTGGCGGTAGTGCTAATCGTCTTGTTGGCGCTGACGGTGAGGCCCAATACCGTTAGCCCGTCCAGCCCGGTGATCCGCACCGGAGAGGACTGTGGGCTGCCGCTTCCGTCACCAAGGGGATTGAAAGCGGTGTTGGCGCCCCAGCCCCAGAGGCCGTCGTCGGTGATCGCCCAACTGTTGTACTCGGTGGCGACGATTGAGTACACAGTCTTGCCATCCAACACCGAAATTCGCACCGGTGTGAGCCGTGCTGTTCCGGGATCGCCGTCACCTAGCGGGTTGACCGTGGTGTTCAGACCCCAGCCCCACACGCCGTCGTCGGTGATCGCCCAGGCGTTGGTGTTGTTGGCCACGATTGAGGCCACGTTGCGCCCGTCTAGGGTGGTGATTCGCGTCGGAGATAGATACTCCGTTGCTTCGGAGTACGGTGTGACCGACCCGCTTCCGTCGCCGAGCGGTGGGCTATTGGGGGTGGGCCAAGTGTTGTAGTTGTAGCCCCACCCCCAAACGCCATCATCGGTGATGGCCCAGGCGTTGTAGCTGTTGGCGGCAATCTGCTTGAACCCGGCGGGAATGACGGCGGCGATGGTGGGGTCGATGGCCTCGGCGGGAAGCCGGTCATAGATGGTCAGGTCATCGAGGGCAGTGTTGCCCTGATTGGTGACGACGAGATCCCACGCGACCTCGCAGATGCCGGCGGCGCAGGTGATGGTGGCCTCTGTCTTGTCGAAGGCCACCATGGGCTGGGGGTAGGCGTATCCGAAGTCGACGTCGGGCTGGACGGCGCCAACGCCCAGGGTGATGACCGTCGACTGGTCGCCCGCCGCGACCGCCTTGGGGCCGAAGCGGCTGAGATAGGCGTACGTTGCCGCGATCGGCTTGGCCCGCCCGTAGTAGGTCTCGACGGAGTCAGGAATTTGGGTTCCCCTTTGTGCCACCACCAGGTACTGCCCGGAGTTGAGCAGGTCGAACTCGTAGAACCCGTCGCCATTCGTGGTGGTCGAGGCGACCTCCTCGCCGGGGCTGCCGCCATCGTCCTCGTGCAGCGTGACGGTGACTCCTGCGATGCCCGCCTCGCTGTGGTTCTGGACGCCGTCGGAGTTGCCGTCCCACCACACGGTGCCGCTGATGGTTGAGGCGACCACCTCGATCGCCTTTGGACACGGCTGTGAAGTCTCCTCACTGTTCTCATTGGAAGTGTCGCCAATCCACATCACGTAGGCATCGCCCGGTTCGTTGCTTGACGGGGTGAGGGTGATGTTCAACACGGCCGACGACACGGTGTCCCCGGCAGTCATGACCACGCGCAGGGCGGTGGCCGATTTCCAGGAGTCATGGTCATCGGCTGCTAGCGGTAGCCACTCCAGCGCCCCGGGAGTGAGGCCCGGGTCTGGGTCGGTGGTGTAGTAGAGAACGGCCCTGTCGGTGGTGTTTTCGAGATCGAAACTCGCGGAAGCAAGAATGTAGGTTCCCTGGTATTGAGAGGCGAGAGGCCCGTCGCACTGGCCGGGATCGCAGTCGAGGTCGTCGACCAGCAGGCTGTCGTTGTTGCGCGGCAGCGTGATGACGGTGTCGGTGCTGCCGCCGGCGCCGTCGATTGTGCCGTCAATGGAGTAAATCTCGGCCCTCCAAGTCAAGTCCTGGCTGATCTCCACTTTCTGCACCAGAGCCTCTAGGGCGGCGGCATCGTTTTGGCGGTAGGTGACCGTGAAGTCCTTCGATTGTTGGGCGTCGGCGACACCTTCTTCATCGATCCCAATCGTGGCAATGTTCGTGACGGACATGGACATTGCGGCGATGTCAGCCACCTGAACGGTGTAGCTGATGGTGCCGAGGGTAGCGGTTCCCGTGAGCCGGTTGGTCCAGGTCGGCGTGTACGGGGCCAGTGGAGTGAAGGTCAACGTTGCAGGCACGGAGTTCTCGCCTTCGCACACTGTGCCACTTACTGGATCCGGTACAGCGGGCGTAACCGTCATCGCCCAGCCGATCGAGGTGTTCACCGGATTCAGCACGCACCTGTCCAACTCAACGGTGATGGTCGGTGCCAACGGCGCCGAGGTGTCAGGGACGCCGTCAATCGCAGCCGTTACCTGGTAGGTGACACGAGCGCCAGTTGCGATATTCCCTCCCCCCCACGGGTCCGTGATCTGGTTGACGATCCCCAGTTTCGGCGTCGGGGGTTGACGGAGCAGCACGGCCGCGGGGAAGTCGACGGCGGGGGTGTCCGTGCCGATGATCGCCCCGGCGCCGGTGTCGAGCAGCTGCGAGCTGTCCGCCGACAGGCTTGGGGCAGGAATCGAGATCGGGAGGAACACCTGGAAGAGGCCGGCGCCATCCTGGGAGCCGGTGGGAATCACGTCCGGGGCGAAGACGAGCCTGACCGCGCGGGCGGCGCTGGTGGGCTCACCGCCGATCCAGCCGGTGGAGGCGGGATCTAGCAGCTGTTCCGAAGTGACCTCCTGGTCGGTCCATTCGAGCCGGTAGTAGACCGGGTCGATGACGCCGCCTGGGCCGGTGACGATGATCGAACCGCGGGAGGCGTCATACGCCTGCTCGCTCGGATCCCAGACATCTCCGACTATCAACACTGAGTCGACGCCCTCGGGGGCCGATGAGGCCAGGTCGGTGTGCATGATCAGCACGGCGTCCAGTTCCGCGCCCGGGGCGACGCCATACTGACCGAGGCCTCCGCCGGCCGGGTAGAAGGTGCGATCGACGATCTGCGAGCCCTCGGTGATTTGGAGGTTTGCCGTTTCCCAGATGGAGTTGCCGGCGGAGTATGGCCCGTGGACCTGCTTGCGGAACCAGTTCTCCGGCCCCGGTGGCAGGTCGCGATAGACGCGCACCGCCGAGAAGTCGTTGTTCGGGTACGGCTTTCCTGCCTGCGAGCCGACGCTCGCATCAAGGGTGGA
>WRIF01000295.1 GCA_009782865.1 Promicromonosporaceae bacterium | reverse complement strand
GGGGAGACGACCCCCCCCCCCCCCGCGGGGGGGCCCCCAGCCCGCCGGGGGCCCCCGCCGTCGCGGGGGGGGGCGGCCCCCGGGCGGCCCCGCCCCCCGCCGCAGCGGCGGGGCAGGGCGGGGAGCCGTCCGCGGTGTCCTCGCCCCTGGCCGAGGCGGAGGACGTGGTCGGCACGGTGCTCGCCGGCCTGCGGCTGTCCCCAGGGGAGTCGGTCACCTGCCACGGCATCCTGGTCATGGACCTTGAACATGCCGACACGGCCGACTACGCCCTGTTGCACCGCAACGAGCTGACGATCACGGCCCGCGGCGCCCACACCGGCCGGATCGTCACGGGCGAGGACCACTGGCAGGTGACCGCAGTGGCGGCCTTCGAGCCGCCGGTGCTGGACCTGCCCCCAACAGGGGGCGACAACGTCAACCACTGGGCCTGGTGGGGCGGGCTGGCCGTGCTGGGCGCGGCCACCCTCGGCGCCCTGTTCAAGAGCCGCAGCCTGTGGGCACAGGAGGGAGGGCGAGCAGATCGGACACGAATCCGCTGACCACCCAAGTCCCCTCGACAATCACCAGCCTCATCGAACCAAACCAATGAAGGGAATTGAGATGACTGTACGTAGCACCCTGCGCCGCGCCCTGGTGGCCGCCGGAGCCCTGACCGTGGCCTTGGGGCTCGCGGCCCCCACCGCCGTCGCGGACCCCACCGCCTTTGAGGAGCCGACCTCCACCAACTCTTCCGCGACGCCCACCCCCGTCCCCCTCCCGGACCCGGACGCCAAGGTGAACCTGCACATCGTCAAGCACGAGTCCCCCGCCACTAGCCTGCCGGCCGATGGCATGGCCCAGGACGGGATCGCCAACCCGGTGATCGAGGGGGTGGAGTTCACCATCCGCCGCCACCCGACAATCGAGCTGGACACGCGGACGGGGTGGGACGACGCCCAAAGGCAGTCGGTGGCGGATTTCCCCTGGTCTGAAGGGCTCCACCCCGATGCTCGGATCACGGACGCCAACGGACAGGTCTCGTTCTTGGACCTGCCCATGGGCCTGTGGATGGTCCAAGAGACGAAGACCCCGCCCGGGGTGGTGCCGGCCGCCCCCTTCCTGGTAACCCTGCCAATGACCGACCCGATTACGCGCGAAGACTGGATGTATGACGTGTTCGTCTACCCCAAGAACGCCATGGTCACCGTCGGCAAGACGGTGAGCGACGGTCACACCGTCAACGACCAGATCGAGTGGACCATTCGCGCCGACATTCCCCAGCTGCCCGACGAGAAGATCGACCTGTTTCGGATTGTGGACGCCATCGACCCGCGTCTCATGGTTCGCGCCCAGGAGTACCAGGGGCAGGCGGTGCGGGTCATGCTGGAGCAGGGCGATTCCGCTTCGACCATTGCCCCTGAACTGTTTGACCTCGACCACACCGACAAAGCCCCGGGGGACCGCGGCGGCACCCTAGCGATTGAGTTCAATGCCGCTGGCCGGGAGTTCCTGGACGCCGCCCCGGCGGGGTCGAGGGTGGTGGTGCACATCAAGACCGTGGTGGTGGAGATGGGCAATGGCGAGTTCCGCAACTTCGCCTCCTTCTACCCCGACACCAAGTCCCAATTCAACTCCAGTCCGGCGGAGTCCAACACCGCCGAGTCTCGCTATGGCGGCATCCGGTTCCTGAAGGCCGACAACCTGGACCGCGACAAGGTGCTGGAGGGCGCGGTCTTCCAGGTGTACACCTCTAGGGAGGCGGCCCTAGCCGGTGGCGAGGACTACCTCCGGATCGGCATCAACGATACCTGGAGATCCGACGAAAACGGTCTGGTGACCATCTCTGGGCTGCGCCTGTCGAACTGGGCCAATGGTCAGCAGGTTGCCCCGGGCGACGAGGGCTGGACCTCCTACTGGCTGGTCGAGGTCGGCGCCCCGGAGGGCTATGAGTTGCTGGCCGAACCGATTGAGTTCCCCGTCCTAACCCCTGGGGAGCCCACCATCGTCGCGTTCACGGTGGAGAACATCCCCCACAACGCCGGCTTCCGCCTACCCATGACCGGCGGCGCCGGCACCACCGCCCTGACCGTCGGCGGCCTTGCCCTGGCCGGGGCAGCCCTCGCCGTCAAGGTGGCGCACTCCCGCCGCCAGGCGGCCTGATCCCGCCACCTCGCTGGCGCGCCGCCCCCGGGTGGCGCGCCAGCGGGCGAGTCCTTCCGTAACGCCAACATCAAGTAGAAGGGGCGCGTAGCCACCATGTTGAAGCCGATCCTCTCCGCCGTCGTCGCCGCCTGCGTCGCCCTCGCCGCCGCCCCGTCGCCCGTCGCCGGCAGCGCGGAGGGCCTCGACGGCGGGGCAGCGGCGGCGCCGGCGACACCCCCCCTGCCGAGCCCAGCCGCCGCGGACGCGACCCCGGCCGGGGCGGGGGCCCGCAGCCTGCCCGACCCGAACGAGGCGGGCACCCTGACGGTGACGCGACTCAAGAGCGATGGCGGTCCCGCCACCGACCGGACGGCGGTCACCGCCTATCACCTGCCGGAAGACGCGGCAGGCGGCGCCCTGGACCTGACCACGAACGCTGGCTGGCAGCGGGCCGCCAACCTGACGCTGGACGAGGCGCTGGAAGTGCCGCGCGGACCGGCGTCCTCCCAGCCCACCCGCGGCGGCATCGCCGTGTTCACCGACCTCCCCCTGGGGGTGTACCTGGTCACCTCCACCTACACGGACACCGGGGCGGAGGCCTCGCCCCCGTTCGTCATCACCATCCCACAGACCAACGCGGCCGGTGATGGCTGGGTCTACGAGGTGGAGGCCTTCCCGAAGGCCGGGGAGCCGCTGGCCCACCTCGGGGGCGTGGTCTGGTACGACGCCAATGCCAACGGCCTGTTCGACGAGGGCGAGGAGACGGTCGAGGGCGTGCGGGTTACCGTCTACGGGGCGGCACGTCCCGGGAGTCGATCCGCGCTCGACGTCACCTACACCGATGAGGAGGGGTGGTGGGAGTTCACCTACCTGCCGGTGGATAGCAAGATCGTGCGCTTTGACCTGGACCCGCTCAACAGAGGTGGGGAGTACTTCGAGTTCACGCTGCCGGGCCTGGACTCGGCCGCCG
>WRIF01000294.1 GCA_009782865.1 Promicromonosporaceae bacterium | reverse complement strand
GGTTCCGGCCCTTCGGAGACATTGCCGGCCCCGTGGTGACCATCGTGTTTGGGGCCATCCTGATCCTGTTGGTGGTCAAGTACCTCGGCAAGCTGCTCAAGCTGCTCATGGTGGGCCGCGCCCGCTCCATCCTGACGCGCGCCGCCGGTGGCAATGAGTACATCGCGATGGGCACCGGGCTCGGGGCGACCTTCATCACGCAGTCCTCGACCATCACCGCCTCGATCCTGGTGCCATTCGCCGGGGCGGGCATCCTGTCGACCAAGCAGCTGTATCCGGTGACCGTCGGCGCCAACATCGGTACCACCTTCACGGCGCTGCTGGCGGCCTTCGCCCTGTTTGGGGAGGCGGGCGCCAAGCTCGGCCTGCAGGCCGCGTTCGTGCACCTGCTGTACAACCTCGCCTCGGTGCTGGTCATCTACGTTCCCCCCGTCGTCAGGGGGTTGCCGCTGCGGGCCGCCGAATGGCTTGCCCGGATCGCCTCCGAGCGCAAGTGGATCATCGCCCTGTACCTCATCGGCTGCTTTGTGCTGATCCCGCTCCTCGTGATCGTGTTTGTCGGCGTCCTCTAGGACGGTGATCAGGAGAGGCGTCGTCGGGGAGCCGCACCGATTGACCGCGTACTCGCCCTAGGGCAAAATAGAACATGTGTTCGAACAAGTGGCGGCGGTTGGCGAGTCGCGGTTGGCGCAGGCCGTCGCCGCGCTGGCCGCCGTCGAACGACGTACCGGGGTCCGGCGGGAGGCCACCCGCCTCCGTCTGGTGGCCAGCGGCGGTTCCCCCGTAGCCGCCGCCGCGGGGGGCGCCCCGGCCGAATTGCGCGGCCCCGCAGGGCGAGACCAGACGCGGCCAGGCCAGCCTCATGCGGGGCTGCCGGAGGGGCAATGGCCGGTGACGCCGACCCTGGCCAAACTCCTGCCGGAACGCGCGCTGATCGCCGGCCAGGTGCTAGCGGTGCAGGGCTCCACCTCCCTGCTGTTGTCCTTGCTGGCCGCCGCCTCCACTCACGGCGCCTGGACCTGCTTCGTGGGTGCGCCCAGGCTAGGGCTGCTCGCCGCGAGTGACGCCGGCCTTGCCCTTGAGCGGGTGACGGTGGTCCCCGAGCCCGGTGTCAGTTCCGCGACCGTGGTCGCCGCCCTGCTCGACGGCATCGACCTAGTGGTCATCGGCCCCCGCTGCCCCCTCCTCGAATCCGACCGGCGCCGCCTCATGGCCCGCGCCCGCGAGCGCGGCGCCCTCATCGCCGCACTCGGACCCTGGACCGGGGCCCATGTGACGCTCGTGGCCGAGCGGGGAACCTGGACGGGAGTCGAGGCGGGGGGCGGTTGGCTGCGTCACCGCCACCTCACCGTGACGCGCAGCGGGCGCGGGGCCGCCGCCTGGCCGCAACGCTTCGACATCGAGGTTCCCGTCTGTCAGCCTCCCCGGCCCCTGACTGCGCCCGCGGCCACTGCCTCCCGCGAGGCAACCCCGGCGCGCCTGCGGCTGGCGTCGTGAACGCGCCCCCGGCAGCAGGCCAGGGGGCGACGGCCCGCCCCACCGCGACCCGCACGGCCGTCCTCTGGGTCCCCGACTGGCCGGTGATCGCCGCCATGCAGGCCGCCGGCATTCCCGCCCACCGTCCCGCCGCCGTCCTGCATGCCGGCCGGGGGGTGCTCGCCGCCTCGGCGGTGGCCCGAGCGGCGGGGGGGCGGCCGAACATGCGCCGCCGGACCGCACAACAGGCCTGCCCCGACCTGGAGCTCCTTCCCGTCGACGAGGCCCGCGACACCGTTGCCTTTGAACCGGTGATCCGCGCCGCCGAAACCGTGGTTGCCGGCCTGGAGGTTTCCCGCCCCGGCCTGCTGTTGCTGCCCGCGGGAGGAGCCGCCCGCTTTCACGGCTCCGAGGCAGAACTGGCCCGCGCCCTGATGGAGGCCGTTGCCGAGGCGGGGTTCGAGAGCCAGGTCGGCCTGGCCGACGGGCTCCTGGCGGCGGTGCTCGCCGCCCGCGAATACGCGCTGATCCCGGCGGGGGAATCGCGCGCCTACCTGAGCGCCCGCCCCACCACCGACCTGCTGCCGGCCATCACCGACCAGCGGCTGCTTCCTCGCGCCCGGGAGGCCTTGAGCCTGTGGGCGCGCCTCGGGGTGTACACCCTCGGGGCGCTGGCCGACCTGCCCAGCGATGCCGTCCACTCCCGCTTTGGCGACCTCGGAACCTGGGCGAGACGCCTGGCCCGCGGCGAAGACCTGCGCCCCCCAGCCCGGAGCCGCCCCGAGGCGGAACTCGCCGTCTCCACCACCTTCGAGCCCCCCGCCCAGCGCGTCGATGTCGCCACCTTCGCGGCACGCCGCCTCGCCGAAGAGCTCTACGGCCTGCTCGCCACCCGCGCCCTCGCCTGCGGTCGCCTGCGAATCACCGCCCTGGCCTGCACCCACGACGGCGACGAGACCGAACTCGAACGGCTGTGGCGCACCGACGACGCGGCCCTCGGGGGCCTGTCGGCCTCCCGTATCACCGACCGCGTCCGCTGGCAACTGGAGGGGTGGCTGAACGACGCCACTCGCACCCCCGCCCCCCTCACCCGCTTGACCCTCACCGCCGAGGAGGTGATCGTCGCCGGTACGCATCAGCCGAGCCTGTGGGGAGCCGCCGCCGGCGGAGAACTGCGCGCCAGGCGTGCCCTCGGGCGGGTGCAGGGCCTACTCGGAGGTGAGGCGGTGCTGGGCGTGCGCCTTCAGGGAGGGCGCGACCCGCGCAGCCGCGTCCACCTCACGCCCTTCGGGGAGGAGTCGCTGCCCACCCGGGAGGCCAACCGCCCCTGGCCCGGCGCCCTCCCGGAACCGGCCCCCGCCACCCTCCTGCCCGAGCCGGAGCCGGTGCGGCTGCTCGACGAACTGGGAGCCGACGTGCTGGCCGACGAACGCCTCGGCATTTCCGCCCCCCCGGACACCCTCATCTTCCCCCCGCCGCCCCCCACCACTGCGGCCACCGCGGCCACCACGGCCACCACCCCGCGAGATCGGCCCCAATGGGCGAAATCGGGCGGGAATGGGGGCGGTCTCACCCCTTTGGGCCGATCTCGGGGGGGGGGGGGGGGGGGGGGGGGGGGGGGGGGGGGGGG
>WRIF01000293.1 GCA_009782865.1 Promicromonosporaceae bacterium | reverse complement strand
CGAAGGCAATGATCCCACTAATGAGTCCACGTCCCAAAGACAAAGATGGCTCGCGCCTGACCATGCCCGGGCTATTCTGCTCAGCTTGACTAGGAAGGTGCATACTGGTCAGTGTAGCAACTGTGGCGCTGGCACTCCCGACCGCAAGAACCCTTCGGCACGTTGATGAACTCACGCGGCCAGGGTTTTGACTTCGAGACTTACGAGGGGGTGTAGAAGCGCAGTGGCTCGGTACGTCGCCATGCGACGTGCCCAGCGCGGCGCGGCTCACCGCCACCGGGGCGCGGCTTTGGTAGGTTTGGCCGCGTGAGCCAGGTAACCTCCACGTTGTTTGAAGCAACGGCCGTCGAACCGCTCGCCCTTGACGTGGTGGGACGGCCCATGCCGGACTTCCCCGAGCCGCTGCCGCCCCGCCAGCACGGTCCGGCGCGCATCGTGGCCATGTGCAACCAAAAGGGTGGCGTGGGCAAGACCACCACCACCATCAACCTGGGCGCGGCCCTCGCAGAATACGGGCGCAAGGTGCTGCTCGTCGACTTCGACCCACAGGGCGCGGCCACGGTCGGGCTGGGCATCAACCCCGGAGAGCAGGAGCTCTCCGTCTACAACCTGCTCATGGATCGCACCGTGCAGGCCGCAGACGTCATCGTGCCCACCGCCACGCCGGGCCTAGACGTCATTCCCGCCAACATCGACCTTTCCGCCGCCGAGGTGCAGCTGGTTGGCGAGGTGGCCCGCGAGTCCGTCTTGGCCCGCGGCCTGCGCCAGGTGACCGCCGACTACGACGTCATCCTCATTGACTGCCAGCCATCGTTGGGCCTGCTGACCATCAACGCGCTGACCGCCGCCCAGGGCGTGCTCATCCCGCTGGGCTGTGAGTACTACGCCCTGCGCGGCGTCGCCCTGCTCATCGACACCATCGAGAAGGTCCGCGACCGCCTCAACCCCGACCTGGAGATCGACGGCCTCCTGCCGACCATGTACGACGGCCGCACCCGCCACTCCCGCGAGGTGGTCCAACGCTCCCTCGACGCCTTCGGCGACACCATGCTGCACACCGTGATCGCGCGCACCGTCGTCTTCCCCGACGCCTCGGTGGCAGCCGAACCGATCACCTCGTTTGCGCCGGCACACTCCGGGGCCAGCGCCTACCGCCAGCTGGCCCGCGAACTCATCTTTCGCGCGCAGTAGCCCACCTTCATGGGGGAGACCGGGGCCGGCGCCTTCGAACTGCGGCTGGAGAACTTCACCGGCCCGTTTGACCTGCTGTTGTCGCTGATCGCCAAGCACGAACTCGATGTCACCGAGGTGGCCCTGGCCACCGTCACCGACGAGTTTGTCTCCTACATTCACCAGACCTCCGACTGGGACCTCGACACCGCCTCGGAGTTCCTGGTGATCGCCGCCACCCTCCTCGACCTCAAGGCCACCCGCCTGCTGCCCGGCGCCGACCGGGAGGATTCCGAGGACCTGGAGGCACTGGAGGCCCGCGACCTGCTGTTCGCCAAGCTGTTGCAGTACAAGGCCTACAAGGAGATCACCCAGGTATTCGCCGCGGCGATGGAGGCCGAGGGGCGCCGCCACCCCCGCTCCGCCGCCCTCGAACCCGAACAGGCGGCGCTTCTGCCGGACCTGGTCTGGACGCTGACCCCGGCCCAGTTCGCGGCCCTGGCCGCCACCGCCCTCGAACCCAAGGCCACCCCGCTCGTCTCCCTCAGCCATCTCCACGCCCCGGTGGTGTCGGTGCGGGAGCAGGCCGGGCTGGTCATGGGCGAACTGCGTCGGGCCCGCACCCTCACCTTCCGCGCGTTGACCAGCGGGCAGGAGACCCCCGTCATCATCGCGCGCTTCCTGGCCCTGCTAGAGCTGTTCCGCACCGGCCAGGTGGCCTTCGAACAGGCCGCCGCGCTGCGCGAACTGACGGTGCGCTGGACGGGACAGTCGAACCCTGGTCAGGCGGCAGGCCCGCACGAGGGCAGCCTCGAGATCGAGGAGTACGCGGTGGCCGCCTCGCCCGAATACGAGACCACCGGAGTGGAAAATGACTGAACACCTCGAAACCACCCTTGAGGCCCTCTTGATCGTGGCCGCAGAACCGGTCAGCACCGCCCGCCTGGCGGTGATTGCGGCCCGCCCGCCGGCGGAGGTAGCCGGCGCCCTACAGGCGTTGGCCGCCGAGTATCGGGGGCAGGGCGGAGGCCGGCCGCGCGGGTTTGAACTGCGCGAGGGGGTCACCGGCTGGCGTCTGTACTCCTCGCCCGACTACGCGGAGGCGGTCGCCTCCCTGCTGCTGGAGGGCGCCACCTCGCGGTTGTCGCAGGCCGCGCTGGAGACCCTGGCCGTGGTCGCCTACCGTCAGCCGGTCACGCGGGGGCAGATCTCTGCCGTGCGAGGCGTCAACGTCGACGGGGTGATGCGCACCCTCTTGGCTCGCGATCTGGTTGCCGAGGTGGGCGCCGACCCTGGCACGGGAGCGGTGCTCTTCGGCACCACGCCCGAGTTCCTTGACCGTCTTGGCCTGGCGTCGCTCGCTGACCTGCCACCGATCGCCCCGCACCTGCCCGACCTCGACACCTTGACCGAGGTGGAGGGGTGACCGGCCGCGACCTGAGACAATGGGGGCATGCCTAGTCCCTCACGTGGCGGAAACTCCGCCCGTCGTCCGTCACGCCCCCAAAGCCGCGGCGCTGCCAAGCCCGGCCAACAGCTGGTTGGTCCTAAGTTCAATCGGGTGGCCGTGCCGCTGCGTCGCAGCCCTGCGCCGACCCCGGTCTCGGATGTGCACGTAGAGGATGGGGTGCGCCTGCAGAAGGTGCTTGCCGACGCTGGGTACGGCTCCCGCCGCAAGGCCGAGGAGTTGATCGCCGCGGCGCGCGTCGAGGTGGACGGGCAGATCGTCACCGAACTGGGCGTCCGGGTGGACCCGGTGCGGCAGGCGATTCACGTGGACGGGATGCGCGTCCAGCTTGACTCCAGCAAGGTCACGCTGGCCGTCAACAAGCCGGTCGGCATGGTCTCTGCCATGGAGGACCCTGAGGGCCGACCGACCCTCGCTGACCTGGTTAGGGATCGTGAGCAGCGACTCTTTCACGTCGGTCGACTGGACGCCGA
>WRIF01000292.1 GCA_009782865.1 Promicromonosporaceae bacterium | reverse complement strand
CGCCAGGGGCGGCGTCCCCGCCTTGGCCGGTAGGTAGGCCTATCATCGGGGTATGCAGGCTTCCCAGGGAACGCTGTTCGGCGAATCCTTAAGCGAACAAGGCCCCGACATCGGATACCGGGGCCCAACCGCCTGCCGGGTGGCCGGCATCAGCTACCGCCAACTCGACTACTGGGCGCGCACCGGCCTCGTCGAACCGTCGATCAAGTCGGCCACCGGCTCTGGTACGCACCGCCTGTACTCGTTCCGAGACATTCTGGTGCTCAAGGTGGTCAAGCGACTGCTCGACACCGGAGTCTCCCTCCAACAGATTCGCATCGCCGTCGGCCGCCTGCGCGAGCGCGGGGTGGACGATCTGGCCCAGGTGACCATCATGTCCGATGGGGCCTCGGTCTACGAGTTCACCTCGGCCGATGAGGTATTCGACCTGGTGCAGGGCGGCCAAGGAGTGTTCGGGATCGCCGTGGGCCGCGTGTGGCGGGAGATCGAGGGGGCACTGGCCACCATGCCCACCGAGTCCCTCGGTGACGAGGCCTCGGGCGCCCCCATGGCCGTTGCGGGAGACGAGCTCGCCGCGCGGCGCGCCAGGCGCCAGGCCGGCTAGAAGTCCGCCCGCAGCGCGGGGCAGCGGGCGAGGCCTTCCCCTTCTTGCCGTTTTGTCATAATGTACATTATCGGCGTTAGGCCAGGTGCTAGCGCAGATACTCCCGTAAATACTGGGCCGTGAGGGTGTCCCCGGTGGCGGCGAGGGCCCCCGGAGTTCCCTCGAACACCACCCGTCCGCCCGCGGTGCCTGCCCCTGGCCCCAGGTCGATGACCCAGTCGGCGTGCGCGGCGACGGCCAGATGATGTTCGATGACCACCACGGTTCGTCCAGAATCCACCAGGTGATCCAGCAGGGTCAGCAGGTGGACGATGTCGGCCAGGTGCAGGCCGTTGGTCGGCTCGTCCAGCACGTAGGTGCCGCCCGCCTGCGCCATCTGCGTGGCGAGCTTTAGGCGCTGGCGCTCACCGCCCGACAGGGTATTCAGGGGCTGGCCGAGGCTGACGTATCCCAGACCCACCGAGACCAGCCTCTCGAGGATGGCATGCGCCGCCGCCACGGGGGCCGGCCCGGCCTTGGCAA
The DNA here is from genome assembly GCA_009782865.1 of Promicromonosporaceae bacterium. Taxonomy (GTDB): domain Bacteria; phylum Actinomycetota; class Actinomycetes; order Actinomycetales; family Cellulomonadaceae; genus Xylanimonas. The sequence goes on along the minus strand of WRIF01000292.1, from coordinate 2,008 downwards.
AGAACTGGGCGGCGTCGTATATCGACAGGGCCAGCACCTCTGCGATGTTGAGTCCGCCCAGGCGGTATTCCAGCACGTCCGGGTTGAAGCGCTTGCCCCCACAGGTTTCACAGGGGGTGGAGACGGTCTCCATGAATCCCAGCTCGGTAATGATTACCCCATTGCCCTTGCAGGTTGGGCAGGCGCCCGCCGAATTGGAAGAAAACAGCGCCGGCTTTACCTTATTCGCCTTGGCAAATTCCTTGCGTATGGACTCCAGAGCTCCGGTGTAGGTGGCTGGATTTGAACGCCGCGATCCCCTGATTGCCGATTGATCGACCAGCACCACGCCCTCGCGCTTTTCCAGGGACCCGCGCACCAGGGAGCTCTTGCCCGAACCGGCCACGCCGGTGATCACCGTCAGCACTCCCCCGGGAATGTCGACCGAGACATCTTGCAGGTTGTGCGTGCTGGCACCTCTGATTTCGATGGCCCCGTTAGGCACTCTGACCTGTGGCTTTAGTCTCGCGCGGTCGGAGAGATGCCGGCCGGTCTTGGTGTCAGAGGCCAGCAGGCCGGCCAGGTCGCCCTGGTAGCAGACCTGTCCGCCGTGGCTGCCCGCACCCGGCCCCAGGTCCACCACCTCATCGGCAATTGCGATCGTCTCCGGCTTATGCTCAATCACAAACACGGTATTTCCCTTGTCGCGCAACGCCAACAACAATTCGTTTATTTGTTTGATGTTATGCGGATGCAGTCCGATCGAGGGTTCGTCAAATACATAGGTAACATCGGTGAGGGCGCTGTTTAGGTGCCGCAGTAACTTGATGCGCTGGGCCTCTCCCCCGCTGAGGCTGCCGGCGGCCCGGTCCAGGCTCAGGTAGCCAAGGCCTAGCGTCTGGAAGGCTCCGAGCGTGCCCCGCAGGGCCTGGAGTAGGGGGGCAGCCGCCGGCACGTCGAGCGCGCTGACCCACTCGTAGAGGTCGCCTACCTGCAGCAGGGCCAGATCGGCGATGGACTTGCCGCCGACCTTGGTCTGCAACACGGCGGGGCTCAGGCGGGTGCCGGAGCAGACTGGGCAGGTGCCGAAGGTGGCCGCGCGCTCGGCAAAGGCGCGCAGGTGTGGCTGCAGGGAATCGGGATCCTTGCTGAAGATCGACTTTTGCAGCTTGGGGATCAGCCCCTCGACCGTGATGTTGATCCCGGCCATCTTCGCCTTGACGGGCGCCATGTACAGGAACTTCTCCCGCATGGCGGCGGGCCAGGCGGCGAGCGGCTGGTCCGGCGCAAAGAGCCCGGATTCCAGGTAGTACCTAATCAGGATGCCATCGGCGGTGTAGCCGGGGACCAACACCGCTCCCCCGGCCAGCGACTTGCTCTCATCGATGATCGCGGTCAGGTCAAGCGTGGACACCTGGCCGCGTCCCTCGCAGTTGGGGCACATCCCCCCGAGGTAGGTGCGGCGATTGACCACCTCCTTCTCGATGTGCCCGGCGCGCTCCGTCTGGGCAACGCCGGAGACGACGGTGGTCGGCACGTTGAAGGAAAAGGCCGCCGGGGGACCCAGGTAGGGCTCCCCCGCCTTGGAGAACAGGACGCGCAGCAGGGCGTGGGCATCGGTCACGGTGCCGACGGTCGAACGCGGGTTGGCGCCGAGACGCTCCTGGTCGACGACGATGGCGGTGGTCAGCCCCTGCAGGTCGTCGACATCGGGGCGGGGCACCGCCGGCATGAAGCCCTGCAGGAACGCCGGATAGGTCTCGTCGATCAGGCGCCGGGATTCGGCCGCGATGGTGTCGAACACCAGGGAACTCTTTCCGGAGCCGGAGACCCCGGTGAAGACAGTCAGGCGGCGCTTGGCCAGGTCGATGGACACATCGCGCAGGTTGTTCTCGCGGGCGCCGCGCACCCGAATCAGATCGTGAGCCTCCATCTGCCCAGGCTAGAGCAGTTGTGGCGGCTGCGCCCAGGAAATGGGCGCGGCGAGCGACCGCTAGTCGGTGCCAAACTCCATGGCGGCCGCATCCAG
>WRIF01000291.1 GCA_009782865.1 Promicromonosporaceae bacterium | reverse complement strand
CCCCTACGGCCATCCACCCCCCCTCCATTCCGGGGGCGGCAGACGTGACCCTCGCCGCCGGGATGGCGGGCGACCTCCGCTCCCGCTTTGCCCGCACCGGCGTTGGGCGTGACTGGCTCCACCTGTACGCCCGCCAGCGGGTCGGCAGGGCTTGTGCGATTGCCCAGGGCGTGGTCACCGTAATCGCAGTGCTGCTGCTGGCGCTCGGGCACGGCGACGAGCCGCAGCTGGGGCGCGCCCTGGTGGTCGGCCTGTTCGGCGGGCTGCACGCCGCCACCTGCTGGGTGTCGTGGCACTACGGGTTCTTCGAGCCGGAGCAGGCCGAGTGCGGGGCCGCCATCCGCCCGCACTCGAACCTGGTCCGCTGGCTGGTGGCCCTCATCGTCCTGCTCTGCGCGCAACTGCTGGTGATCGACGCGCCCTACCCGGCGGCCAGCAACTTCGATCAGATCGGCTCCTACTTGCTGATCACCTCCACCATCATGTTCACCTCCGGCGTCTTCGCCACCTTCCTACCGGTGCGGATGGTGGTGCTGGTGCCGGCGCTCGTGGTCGCCCTGGCGGCCGTCACCAGGACCATCGCCGGGGTGCCCCTGCGCTGGGACGTCTTGGGGCTGGCCTTCCTGGTCGCCTACCTCCTCACCCTGAAGCTGCGCCTCTCCGGCTGGCACGCCCGGCTCTGGCAGCAGTGGGAGGCCGACCTTGACCTGTTTGCCGCGCTGGCCGCCGCCGAGGAGCGCATCGGCATCGCCCGCGACATTCACGACACCACCGGGCAGACCCTGGCCGCCATCGCGCTCAAGACCGAGGTGGCCCAGCACCTGCTGGAGATGGGCGATCCCCGCGCCATCGCCGAGGTGCGGGAGGTCTCCTCCCTGGCTCGGTCGGCCATCAAGGAGACTCGCGGTATCGCCAAGGGATTCCGGCGCACCGACCTGCGTACCGAGATCCTCGCGGCCCGTACCCTGCTTGAGGCGACCGGCGCCAGCCTGCGCGTCACCGGTTCGGCCAGTGCCTGGTCCGCGGAGACCCGCGAGGTATTTGGCTGGGTGCTGCGCGAGGCGGTCACCAATGTGACCCGGCACGCCCCGGAGGCCACGACGGTGGCGGTCGAACTCGCGGTGACGGGTGACCGGGCCACCATGCAGGTCTCCAATGACGGGCTGACCACCCTCACCCGCCCAGCCGATCCCCAGGGCGGATCCGGGCTGATCGGACTGCGGGAAAGACTCGGTTCCATCGGCGGCACCCTGACCACCCTGATCGACAAGGAGAAGCAATTTGTTCTCACCGCTACGGCCCCCCACCCTGCCGAGGAGTACGCATGATTAAGGTGATTGTCGCCGACGACGAACGGCTGATTCGCGATGCCCTCTACACGATGCTGGGAGTCGAGAAGGACATCGAGGTGATCGGGGTGGCGGCCGACGGGCTAGAGGCCGTCGCCCTGGCCCAGCGAGCCCAGCCCACCGTCGCGGTGCTAGACCTGCAGATGCCGCGGCTCGATGGCATCTCCGCCGCCGCGGAGATCGCCAGGCTACGGCCCCCAGTGGCCACGGTGATCCTCACCTCGCACACCTCGCCCGGCCGCCTGCGGGCCGCCATCGATGCGGGCGTGCTCGGCTACCTTCCCAAGGACACCCCGGTCTCCACGCTCGCCCAGGCCATCCGCAAGGCCGCACAGGGGACCCGCTACATCGATCCCGACCTGGCCACCGAACTGATCGCCGTCGGAGACAACCCGCTCGGCCGCCGGGAGATCAACGTGCTCCGCCTCTCCCTGAACGGCGATCCCGTAGAGCAGATCGCCGCCAGCGCGGGCATCTCCGGTTCGAGCGCCCGCAACTACCTGTCCAGCGCCATGCGGAAACTGGGGGCACCGAACCGCCACGCCGCCGCCCAGCTGGCCCTGGCCCGCGGCTGGTTGTAGGCCGCGGCGCCCGGCGCCCGCATCTCGGGCCTCGGGTCTCCGGCCCGGCATCTCGGGCCACGCGCCAGGATGCGGACGGACGAGCGCCAAGGGGTATTTACGCAACAGCACTGTTGCGTAATGTGCGGCCCCGTGAAACCGACTCTTCGGCAAGTCTGTGCCAGGGCGCTCGTGGCCGCCTCCATCGTCGCCATTTCGGCGACCCTCGCGGCCTGCGGCGGGGAGGCCTCCGCCACATCGTCGTACCCCGACCCCGGGCCGCCCGGCGAGGCCATCGTCGTCGAACACGCGCAGGGCACGCTGACCCTCGCCCAGGCCCCCAAGCGCGTCTACTCCCTCGACTGGGGCGTGACGGCGGTGCTGCTGGCCCTCGGCGTCGAGGTGCACGGCGTCGCCTCCAATGCGGCGCCCCCGCACCTAGCCCACCTGCTGGACGATCCAGATGTGATCACCGTCGGCACACTGCACGAGCCCTGCTTCGAGACCATCGCCGCCCACCCGGCCGACCTGGTGATCATTGCCGGCCGCTCCGCGATCCACTTCGAGGAGATGGCAGGCATCGCACCGACCATCGACCTCACCGTGGCCGGCCACGAGAACGTCGCCCAGTCCCAGGCCACCGCCCTGACCCTCGGTCGCCTCTTCGACCGCGAGGCCGAAGCCGAGGCGCTCGTCGCCCGGTTTCAGGCCACCGTGGCCGAGGCCGCGGCGCTGGCCGGCGACGACGCCCTGATCGTGCTGACCTCCGGCAGCGCCGTGAGCGCATTCGGTCCCGGCGGCCGTTTCGGCTTTGTGCACGACGACTTCGGCCTTGCCCCCGCAGCCCTGATCGAGGAGGACGGGCGCCACGGCCAGTCGATCTCGTTCGAGTTCATCCTGGAGGCCGACCCCACCTGGCTGTTTGTGATCGACCGCGACACGGCGATCCAATCCGGCGGGGACGCCGCCCGGCAGGTGATGGACAACGCGATCATCCGCCGCACCCAGGCCTACCGACACAACCGCATCGTCTACGTGGACACCACCTCCTGGTACATCGCCGGCACCGGCATCGTGTCCATGCAGGCGGTGGCCGATTCGATCCTGGAACTGCTGCAGACTGGACATGCTGGCTAGGCGCCGCAGCCTGGCGCTAGGGGTGGCAGGTTTGCTGCTGGCCGCCCTCGCACTCGTCTCCATCTTTGTTGGCGTGTCCGATGTCACGCCAGCGGGGGTG
>WRIF01000290.1 GCA_009782865.1 Promicromonosporaceae bacterium | reverse complement strand
CGGCCTCTTGGACCGCCCCACCGGCGGAGAGTACCTGCTAGACGGCGTGCCAACCGGCAGCGCCTCTGAGACCAAGCGGGCCGCCCTGCGCGGCGGACGCATCGGCTTCGTGTTTCAACAGTTCCACCTGCTGCCGCACCGCTCCGTGCTGGAAAACGTCATGCTCGCCACCCTGTACGCCGGGGTGCCGCGCAAGGAACGCAAGCAACGCGCCCTGGAGGCCCTCGAACGGGTGCACCTCAGCCACCGGCTGCACTTCCAGCCCACCCTGCTCTCCGGCGGGGAACGCCAGCGCGTGGCGATCGCCCGCGCCGTGGTCACCCACCCCCACGTCCTCCTGGCCGACGAGCCCACCGGCAACCTCGACACCAAGAACTCCGCCGGCGTGATGAACCTGTTTGACGAACTGCACCGCGACGGCCTCACCCTGATTGTGATCACGCACGACCCGGTGGTGTCGGCCCGCGCCGAACGACGGGTGCGGATCTCTGACGGCTACCTTGAGGAGATCGCCTGATGGCCCGCGAACGCTCCGCCCGCTTTGGCTTCCGCGACCTGATGCGCGAGTCCGCCGCCGGGATCGACGCCCGCCCGGGACGCCTGACCATGACCATCATCGGGACGGTGCTCGGCATCGCCTCGGTGGTGGTTACCATCGGCCTGGCCCAGACCGCCTCCGGCCAGATCGCCCGCACCTTCGACGCGGTCTCGGTGACCCAGGCGCAGGCCGAGCCCCGCACCCAACGGACGCAGTCCGGCCAGGATGCCGTCGCCGTGCCGCTGCCCTGGGACGGTCACCTGCGCGCCGCTGGCGTGGCCGGGGTGGAGGCCACCGGCCTCGTCGCCTCCGTCAACACCACCGGACTGGCCGTCACCGCGGTGCCCATCAACGATCCCTCGGTGGCCGCCGCCGTCTCCCCGCCCGTGGTGGCCGCCACCGGCGACCTGATCACGGCCCTCCGCGGCGAGATCACCGCTGGCAGATCCTTCGACGCCGGACACGACGCCCGCGCCGACCGAGTGGTGCTGCTCGGCGCCCGGGCCGCCGAACGCCTCGGAGTCTGGCGGGTCGACTCCCAGCCATCAATCTTCATCGGAGACCGCTCCTACACCGTGCTCGGCATCTTCGACGGCGTCCAGCGGCGCTCCGACCTCCTCGACTCCGTGGTGCTGCCCATGGGCACCGCCCGCGCCGACTTCGACCTCGCCATGCCCGACCAACTGCACATCCGGATGGCGATGGGCGCCGGCCCCGTCATCGCCGAACAGGTTCCGGTGCTGCTCAACCCGAACAACCCCGAGCTGGTCAACATGCAGGTGCCCACCGTCGGCACCGGCATGCGCGACAACATTCAGGCCGACGTCAACGTCATCTTCCTCGCCCTCGGCGGAGTAGCCCTCCTGGTCGGCGGGCTCGGCATCGCCAACGTCACCCTGCTGTCCGTGATGGAGCGCGTCGGTGAGATCGGCCTGCGCCGGGCCCTCGGGGCGCGCCGCCGAGACATCGGCGGGCTGTTCATGCTGGAATCGGTGACCGTCGGCCTGGTCGGAGGCCTGATCGGCGCGGCCATCGGCGTGGCCGTCGTCGTCGCCGCCTCGGTTGCCCAGAACTGGACGCCGATCCTCGACACCTCAGTGGTGATCGCCGCCGCCCTCGGCGGAGGCGTGATCGGCCTGGTCGCCGGGGTATACCCGGCCCTTAAGGCCTCGGCGATTGAGCCAATCGCCGCCCTGCGCGGCGGCTTGTAGAATCGCGCAATGCGCATCGCCCGATTCACCACTGGAGACGACCCCCGCTACGCCCTGGTGCTCAGCGAGGGCGGACGTGATTACCTGGCCGTGCTCGGTGGGGACCCGCTGTTCGCCCCGGCCCAGCCGACCGGAGAGCGGATCGCCCTCGACGAGGACGGCGTGCGCCTGCTGGCGCCGGTGATCCCGCGCTCCAAGGTGGTGGGCGTGGGACGCAACTACGCCGCCCACGCCGCCGAGATGGGCAACCAGCCGCCCGCGGCCCCGCTGCTGTTTCTCAAGCCGAACACCTCGGTGATCGGCCCCGACGATCCGATCATCATCCCCGACTGGTGCCAGGAGGCCTCTTACGAGGCGGAGCTCGCCGTGGTCATCGGACGGCTGTGCAAGGACGTCTCCCCAGAGAATGTGGGGCAGTACATCCTCGGCTACACCGTCGCCAACGATGTCACCGCCCGCGATGCCCAACGCAGTGACGGACAGTGGGCCAGGGCCAAGGGCTTCGACTCCGCCTGCCCCCTCGGCCCGTGGATCGACACCGACCTCAACCCCGAAGATGTCGGGGTGTCGTCGTACGTGGACGGCGTGCAGCGCCAGGCCGGCCACACTCGCGACATGATCTTCGACGTGCCATACCTGGTCTCCTACATCTCCGCGGCGATGACGCTGCTGCCCGGCGATGTCATCCTCACCGGCACCCCGGCCGGCGTCGGCGAAATCGTCGCCGGCAACCGGGTCACCGTGGCCGTCGAGGGCCTGGGAGAGATGTCGAATCCCGTGCTGCGCCGCTAGTAGACTCTGGGTCCATGACCCTCCCCACCCCAGGTTCTTCCGACCTGCGCGTCCGTTTCGCCCCGTCGCCCACCGGCATGTTCCACGTCGGCGGCGCCCGCTCGGCCCTGTTCAACTGGGCGGTGGCCAAGCACACCGGCGGAACCTTCGTGCTGCGCATCGAGGACACCGACGCCGCCCGCAACCGGCCGGAGTGGACCGAGGGCATCCTCACCGCCATGGCCTCCCTGGGCATGCACGCCGAAGACCCCACCTTCGAGGGACCGTACTTCCAGAGCGCGGGCGCCCCCCTGCATCAGGAGGCCGCCCAGCGTCTCTTTGCCGAGGGATTCGCCTACTACTGCGACTGCACCCGCGAGGTCGTGCAGGCCCGGACCGGCGGCGCGCAGGCCGGATACGACGGCTTCTGCCGTGAACGAGCCCTGGCCTACGAGCCCGGCCGCGCCCTGCGCTTCCGCACGCCCGACGAGGGCGAGACGCAGGTCATCGACCTGATCCGCGGCAACCCCACCTTCCCGAACTCCGCCATGGAAGACTTTGTGATCGCCCGGGGCGACGGCTCGGCCGTCTTCCTGTTGGCCAATGTGGTCGACGACATCTCCATGCGCATTAC
>WRIF01000289.1 GCA_009782865.1 Promicromonosporaceae bacterium | reverse complement strand
ACCGGGCTTGGCTCTGGCGGGGTCGAGAATGGCGGCTTCTGGGAAGGCAAAACCCGCACCGCTCTCCAGTCGCTGTTGCACGCCGCCGCCCTGGACGGTCGTGACGCCGCCGAGTTGTTCCGGTGGACGCTCGATCCAATGGCCGCCGTCGATGCCGTCACCATCCTGCGCACCAGCAGCCGCGCCGCGATCGGCTGGGCCGAATCCCTCGACGCCACCATCCACTCCGACCCGCGCACCCGCGACTCGATCTGGCAAGGCGTCTCCCTGTCCCTGTCGGCACTGGCCGACCCACGCGTGCTCGAAACCGTCAGCCCGCGTCCGGGTGAGGACTTCGACCCGGCGCTGTTCCTCCAGAACCGGGGCACCCTTTACCTGCTCGCCACCGGAGCCGGGGCAGGAGCATCAGCAGCGTTGGTCGCCGCGTTCGTGGAGGACCTCGTGGCGACCGCCCGCCACCTAGCCGCCCGGTCGCCTGGAGCACGCATGGACCCGCCACTCCTGCTCGCACTCGATGAGATCGGCAACCTTGCGCCGCTGCCGTCGCTACCGATCCTCATGGCTGAAGGCGGTGGCACCGGCATCACCACCATGCCTGTCCTTCAATCCTTAGCTCAAGCCCGTGACAAGTGGGGTCAGAACGCCGCCGGAGCCATCTGGGACGCGAGCATCGTCAAGATCATCCTCGGCGGCGCATCCTCCACCTCCGACCTGCGCGACATCTCCACCCTGATAGGCGAACGCGACGAGACCACCACGTCCGACACCCACTCGGAGACCGGCGGCCTCTCCACTCAACGCTCAATCAGGCGAGTCCCGATCATGCCACCAGAGGCGATCCGAACACTGCCATTCGGTGTTGGTGTCATCCTGCTGCGCTCAGCCCGGCCTATCATCACCGACCTGAGACCCTGGACATCTCGACCCGACAGCAAAAGCCTCACTGTCCAACGTGCCGACATCGAATCCATTCTACGAATGTCGCAGAACCGGAATCGTCATAATAATGATTAGCTACGGCGAAAAGAAAAATAATTCATGTCGCAAAAGCGACAACGCTAGTCATCAAAAAGCACGAGCGGAAGTTCCTTCCAAGTCTGCCAAGCTTCAGCAATTTGGCCAGCGATCCGCTGATATTCCTCAGGCATGACACCAAGATCAGACTCTGTGTGACTTGGTTTGTGAAATCCGTTCAGGCATTGGTCACTAAGTCTGAACAAGGATCCAGGAACTATGACTTTCACGCCTCTTATGTGAAAAAACAAGTCCCGCACCTGGTTGGTGTTCAGTGAACCTCCACTTTCGTAATATGTAACCTCTTCGAAGCATCTGCATAGGGTCGGAAGCTCAAAGGAAGAACTCGAACGCTCGTTTATCAATTTTCTCCAGAATTCATACAAGCTCGCGGGATATTCAAGTGTCGATTCTATGACCGTGTGGGTTGTAGGTGGATTGACAACCACATAGTCTCCGTTTCCTCTAATCCCTATTACTCTGTCGCGGCGGTCAATGTTTATCCGCCCAATGGGTTGGAAGTCGATGTTCCAAAGGACATGGGGCAGTTGCTTCACCATTGTGAACGACAAAGGCCGCGACCCCAGTATGAGTCCCAACTCTGTTGCCGTCTTTTGTGTCATGGATCAATTCTACTCTGATCCAAACTGACCTGATCTGTTGCGAGATGGGAAACGCAGCGCACCTGACTGGTGAGCGCGGCCCTATCCGAGGTGCCGCCTAGACACCGAGGAAAACAAGATGCCAATCAAAACTTCTACTTCCATGTCGGGGTTCGTCGCCTCGACACCGCAACTAACCCGTACCGAAAGCGGCGACGCCCGGCTGTACATGAAGGTCGGCCAGGAACACTTCACCCGCAACGAGGACGGCTCTTTCACCCAAGGCGAGACGAGCTTCCACGACTTCGTAATGTTCCGCCGGGCTGCCGAGAAAGCAGCACAGTTCACCAAAGGCGACAAGTTCGTCGCAGAGGGCTACGTACACGCCTACACCGTAACCGATGGTGATGGACAGATGTTCGAGCGTGAAGAGTTCGTGGGCCGCAAGATCGGCCACGACACCGCCGTCACCAACTATTCGGTCAACCGGACACTCCGCCAGGCCGCTGTCGAGCAGGGCGTCCCGATGATCCAGCAAGGTTCCAGCCAGGTGGGGCTCGCCACGTTTCAGACCGTATCCCAGCCTGCGCCAGTCGCTGTCGGAATGTGAGGAGGTCAGCCATGGATGAGACCACTGAAGAAGTCTTCGATATCGAGGACTACGACGACTTCGAGCCCGCTGCCGCTGAGGAGACCGACAACGCCTCCGAAACCGACGGCCCTCCCCGGCCAATCGTGTGGGCGGCGCTCTCCTCGGATGAGGCCGAGTACGAGTGGTTGCGGCTCAATGAATGGGTTGAAGACCTACGCAGAACCTTCGCTACTCCCGCACAGATCATCCCGCCGTTCTGGCACCGCCACCCGATCCTAGTCGAACACCTCTCGGCGCTGCACACACACTGGCTCGCCGCCTACGACCCGGAACAGCACGGCTCCGCGCCGTTCGGCTGGATCAGAGACCTGGACGAGTGGAAGCAACGGATGCGTGAACAGGTGGCGATGATCGGCACCCGCATGGACGCCGACCGGCCCTTCCGGGCCGCACCGTGGCCCGGCGAACCGGCCCCAGACTCAGAAGAAACCCCACCGGCGGTCAACCTGGCCGACCGTTACGACGACCTGGTGACGTTCATCCTGTGGGATGTTCGCCGCCGGCGCGTCATCGAAGACCGCTACTACGCGCTGGTCGCAGAAGTCGCCGACCTGGACCAAGAGGGGCGTGACGACCAGCCTCCCAGCGCCGAGTAATCGGCCCTGCACCCACCAAGCCACGACGCCTCCGTCCCGAACCACCAGGACGGAGGCGTCGTATCGTGCGGTCAGCCCTTACTGGCGAAGGCCTGTTCGAGCAGGTCAGCAGTGATCGAGCTGACCATCTCGTTGCGACGAATGTAGTGCTGGATGGTGATCTTGGAGCTGGTGTGGCCCAGCAGTTCGGCGGCAAGCTCCACATCAGCCGAGTCACTGATCGCGGTGGCAACCGTCCGCCGGAACTTGTGAGGCGTCACCCCTTCAATCCCAGCCAAGTCCATGACATGCCGCAGTTGGC
>WRIF01000288.1 GCA_009782865.1 Promicromonosporaceae bacterium | reverse complement strand
CAGATCGTGCGCTTCCCGGTGGTGGAGCGCTGGAACTCCTATGGCGCCGTCCCGCTCGGGGGAACCCTCGCGGCGGTGGCCCCCTCCTTCGGTGTGCACGGCGGCTGGCATCGCGAGGTGCAGCACTTCGACCTCGAATCCGGACGTTTTGCGGTCAATGTGGCCGAGCCCGGCTATCGCGAGATGATGGGCCTGTTCACCGGCTGGCTCGCCGAGGGCCTGCTCGACCCGGACCTCACCGCACCCGACGAGGTGGCCATCGAGGCGTTCCTCGCCGGCGACTCCGCGATGATCCTCACCACCGGTGATGAACTCGCCCGGATGCTGGAACTTTCCGCCGCGGCGGGCGGCCCCCCGCTGGCCGCCGAGATGATCGCCCTGCCCGCCGGTCCCGCCGGGTACCGGGTCATGCCCGGCCAGATCGGCCCCGGCTTCGTCCTCAACGCCGCCGTGCGCAACCACCCCAACTTTGTGGCGATCCTGCAGTTCCTGGACTGGCTCTACTTCTCCGAAGAGGGGCTGCGCTTCGCCCTCTGGGGGGTCGAAGGGCGCACCTTCGAGTTCGACGCCGAACACCTGCCCACCTACCTGGCCCCCGCCGCGCCGTCCCCGCCGCCCGTCGAGACAGAGGACGACGACGGCGAGGCAAGCGACGGCGCCGATGAAGGCCAGGCAGATGACGAGGCAAATCGCGAGGCCGCCGCCGAGCCGGCTTCCCCCACCGCGATCCTGCAGCAGCGCTACGGGTTTGGCGATTCGACGTTCTCGCAGTCGCAGGGCGGCACCCGCGACAACGTGCTGTCGCTGCTGCCCCCGGCGGAGGTCAACAACGCGCGCGCCTGGTACCTGGCGGCGACGTCCCGGGTGACGGCCCTGCCGCTGCCGCCAAACCCTCTGCTCGACGAGGAGGCGCAGGCGGAGTTCGACGCGCTGGTTCACGCGGTGCAGGATGCCATCGAGCAGGGAGTCGCCGCGCTCCTCCTGCAGGTGACCCCCCTGTCCGAATGGAACGAGTGGATTGCCGAGGTGCGCGGGGCTGGGGCCGACCGGCTGGTCGCCCTGCTGAACGGCGGCCTCAGCCAGGCCCCCACCGGCTAGCGCAGGCAGGCCGCAAGGGCCAGGGCACCTCAGGGTTCAGGCCACGTCGTGGACGGCGGCCGGGCCGATGTCCGGCGCGACGGCCCCACCGGTCTCGGCGGCCAGGAAGATTCGCAGGGCGTCTGCCTGTGGCGGTGGCACCAGCAGGTGCAGGGTGGCCGCAGCCCCGTACGACGTCGGCTGCAGGCTCGATTCGTGGCGCCTGGCCCAGTCGCGCAGCAGGTTCTCCAGGCGTCCGGCCTGGGTGTGGCCCACCTCGACGGCCACCGGGTGCAGGTGGCGCCGGTACACCGGCCTGGCCAGGTCCAGCCCCTGGCTGACGGCGTTCCCGTACGCCCGGATCAGCCCCCCGGCGCCGAGCAGCACCCCGCCGAAGTAGCGGGTCACCACCGCCGTGACATCGGTGACCCCGCGCTGCCGCAGGACCTCCAGCATGGGCACCCCCGCGGTGCCGGAGGGTTCGCCGTCGTCGGAGGAGCGTTGTTGGTCTGCCGTCTGGCCGATCACCAGGGCGACGCAGTTGTGGTTGGCGCTCCAGTGTTCCTTGCGAACCTGGGCGATGAAGGCGTCGGCCTCCGCGATGGAGGAGGTTGGCCGCAGGTGGGTGAGGAAGCGGCTCTTCTTGACGATTAGCTCGTGGGTGACCGGCGCGGCGATGGTCCAGGGCAGCTCGCGGGGCACGGGGCCAGTCTAGGCCGCCACGCCTGGCCGGTTCAGGCAGCGACACCGCTAGCCCGGATGGCGCAACGGGCGGAGACTGGACAGATGAGTGCAGATGCTGCCGCCGCCCCCACCGCCACCCCTGCGGAGCCGCCGAAGGTGATGCTGACTAAGCACGCCGTCTGGGTGATCTTTGCGGCGCTGATGGGCTCGATGCTGCTGTCCTCGCTCGACCAGACGACGGTCGGCACTGCCCTGCCCACCATCGTGGGGGAGCTGGGTGGGGTGGAGCACATGGGCTGGCTGGTCACCGCCTACATCCTGGCGATTGCCATCGTGATGCCCATCTACGGCAAGGTGGGAGACATCATCGGCCGACGCTGGCCGTTCCTGATCGCGGTGGCGCTGTTCACCTTTGGCTCGTTCCTGTGCGGGCTGGCGCAGTCGTTTCCGATGCTGGTCGGGTCGCGGGCGCTGCAGGGGCTGGGCGGTGGGGGCCTGATGATCCTCTCGCAGGCGATCATCGCGGACATCGTGCCCGCCTCCGAGCGCGGCAGGTACATGGGGCCTATGGGGGCGGTTTATGGCATCGCCGCCGTGCTGGGCCCGTTGATCGGCGGCGCGCTCACCCAGGGTCCCGGCTGGCGCTGGACCTTCTGGGTGAACCTGCCGGTGGGCATCACCGCCTGGATTGTGGCCTTCATCGTGCTGCGCCTGCCCTCGCGTAAGGACGACCAGCCATTCGACTGGCTCGGCACCGCGCTGCTGGTGATCGGCACCTCTGGCATCGTGCTCGTGGCGTCGTGGGAGTCGCTCGGCAACGCCAGCTATGACTGGGATGACTGGACCCTGCGCGGCCTGGTGTTGGTGACGGCGCTGGCGATCACCGCCTTCATCGCCGTCGAGCTGCGGGTCAAGGATCCGCTGATTCCGCTGCGCCTGTTCAAGATTCCCACGTTCACCCTCACCACCATCATCGGGCTGGTGTTGGGCATGGGCCTGTTCTCGGCCATGTCCCTTCTGCCGACGTTCCTGCAGATGTCCACCGGCGCGGGCGTCACCGAGTCGGGGTGGCGGATGCTGCCGATGACGATGGGCATCATGCTCACCGCCATCGGTTCTGGCCTGTTGATCACTCGGCTGAGGCGCTACAAGTGGTTCATCGTGGCGGGCCTAGCGCTCACCGCCACTGGCATCTCCTGGCTGACGCAGATTCACGGCGACATGTCGATGGTGCTCTTCTCCGCGATGATCTTCACCCTGGGGTTTGGGATGGGCCTGGTGATGCAAAACATTGTGCTCGCGGTGCAGAATGCCGTCGACGCCCACGAGGTCGGCACGGCCACCTCCGCCAACAACTTCTTCCGGCAGATCGGCGCCGCCGTGGGCACCGCGGCCTTCACGACG
>WRIF01000287.1 GCA_009782865.1 Promicromonosporaceae bacterium | reverse complement strand
CGAAGCCGGTACCAAGAACGTAATCAAGACCTGGTCTCGTCGGTCGGTAATCCCCCCCGACTTCCTGGGTCACACCTTTGCCGTGCATGACGGCCGCAAGCACGTCCCGGTGTTCATCACCGAGTCGATGGTCGGCCACAAGCTCGGTGAGTTTGCCCCTACGCGGACCTACCGCGGCCACGTGAAGGATGACAAGAAGGGTCGCCGCAAGTAGTCCCCAGGGACGCTTGCAGCACTCATCCTGTCAGGAAAGGACAGCAATGACTGTGACATCAGTCGAGGGCATGGCTAAGGCGCGCTTCGTGCGGGTCACGCCGATGAAGGCCCGTCGCGTCGTGGACCTCATCCGTGGCAAGCAGGCCCAGGAGGCCGTCGCGGTTCTGAAGTTCGCGCCCCAGGCGGCCGCCGACCCGGTGCTCAAGGGGGTCCAGTCGGCCATCGCCAACGCCCGGGTGAAGGCCGACCGTGACGGCGACCGTCTCGACGAGCGCGAGCTCTTCGTCTCGGAGGCGTTCGTCGACGAAGGCCCCACCATGAAGCGATTCCGTCCGCGCGCCCAAGGCCGCGCCTCGCGAATCAACAAGCGCACGTCCCACATCACCGTGGTCGTCGCCCCTAGGAAGGAAGGTGCCCGCTAGTGGGACAGAAGGTTCACCCGCACGGGTATCGCCTCGGCATCACCACCGACCACCGGTCGCGCTGGTTTGCCGACAGCACCAAGCCCGGACAGCGGTACAGCGACTACGTGAAGGAAGACGTGGCCATCCGCAAGATGATGGCCACCGGCCTGGAGCGCGCTGGTATTGCCAAGGTCGAGATTGAGCGCACCCGCGACCGCGTTCGTGTGGACATCCACACCGCGCGCCCGGGCATCGTCATCGGGCGTCGTGGCGCCGAGGCCGAGCGCCTCCGCGGCGACCTCGAAAAGCTCACCGGCAAGCAGGTCCAGCTCAACATCCTGGAAGTCAAGAACGCCGAGATCGAGGCCCAGTTGGTTGCCCAGGGCATTGCCGAGCAGCTCGCGTCCCGCGTGTCGTTCCGCCGCGCCATGCGCAAGGGCATTCAGTCCGCGCAGCGCGCCGGCGCCAAGGGCATCCGGGTGCAGGTCTCCGGTCGCCTCGGCGGCGCCGAGATGAGCCGTTCGGAGTTCTACCGCGAGGGCCGGGTGCCGCTGCACACCCTTCGCGCGAACATCGACTTCGGCTTCTTCGAGGCCCGCACCACCTTCGGCCGCATCGGCGTCAAGGTGTGGATCTACAAGGGCGACCTGACCGAGCGGGAGTTCGCCGCCCAGCAGGCCACCGCCCCGCGCATGGGCCGCGGCCCCCGCGACGGCGCCCCCCGCGGCGAACGGCGTGCCCCGCGGCGCGACAACCGCCCGGCTAGCGCCGAGCGCTCCGCCGCCCCGGCCGCCACTGCCACCGCTACCGGAACGGAGGCCTGAGCATGCTAATTCCGCGCAGGCTTAAGCACCGCAAGCAGCACCACCCTTCGCGCTCCGGCGCCTCCAAGGGTGGCAACGTGATCGCGTTCGGTGACTTCGGCATCCAGGCCCTCGAGCCCGCCTACGTCACCAACCGCCAGATCGAGGCCGCTCGTGTGGCCATGACCCGTCACATCAAGCGTGGCGGTAAGGTCTGGATCAACATCTACCCCGACCGCCCGCTCACCAAGAAGCCCGCCGAGACCCGCATGGGTTCCGGTAAGGGTTCCCCCGAGTGGTGGGTCGCCAACGTCAAGCCCGGCCGCATCGTCTTCGAGCTGGCCGGCGTCCCGGAGCCCCTGGCTCGCGAGGCCATGCGTCGCGCGATGCACAAGCTCCCGATGAAGTGCCGTTTTGTGGCGCGTGAGGGAGGCATCTGATGATCGGAACCAAGGGCCTGGCCCCCACCGACCTCGACGGCTTCACCGACGACAAGCTCGTCGCCCAGCTGAAGAAGGCCAAGGAAGAGCTGTTCAACCTTCGCTTCCAGGCGGCCACCGGCCAGCTCGAATCGGCCGGCCGTATCAAGTCCGTCAAGCGCGACATCTCGCGGATGTACACCATCCTGCGCGAACGCGAATTGGGCATCCGCACCGCCCCGAGCGGTAAGTGAGGGATAAATGAGCACCGAAACCCAGGCCGCCGTGCGCGGCACCCGCAAGACCCGCCGCGGTTACGTGGTCAGCGACAAGATGGACAAGACCATCGTGGTCAACGTCGAGGACCGGGTCAAGCACCCGCTCTACGGCAAGGTTGTCCGTCGCCAGTCCAAGTACAAGGCGCATGACGAGGCCAACGTCGCCGGCATCGGTGACCTCGTGCTGATCATGGAGACCCGCCCGCTGTCCGCCACCAAGCGCTGGCGGCTGGTCGAGATCCTCGAAAAGGCCAAGTAGCCAAGTTCGCATCTCTGGCCGGCTTCCGGGGCCACCCGTTTGGCCCTAGAAGCCGGCCAGAGTAGACTTCCCCCTTGGTTTGGCGCAAAGTGACACACGTATGCGTGCGCCACACCACAGACCCAACTAGTTCGGCCAGGCTCGCGCCGGCGGTGGCCCGCGGTTTCAACCGAGACCCGGGCGCCCACCGTGAGAACCAGCACGACGACAGGAGTAAGTAAATGATCCAGCAGGAGTCGCGACTCAAGGTCGCCGACAACACTGGTGCAAAGGAGATCCTCTGCATCCGTGTTCTCGGTGGATCTGGCCGTCGCTACGCCGGAATCGGCGACGTCATCGTCGCCACCGTCAAGGACGCAATCCCAGGCGGCAACGTGAAGAAGGGCGAGATCGTCAAGGCGGTCATCGTCCGGACCGCCAAGGAACGCCGCCGTCCCGACGGTTCCTACATCAAGTTCGACGAGAACGCCGCCGTCATCCTCAAGGCCGATGGCGAGCCGCGCGGTACCCGCATCTTCGGTCCAGTCGGTCGCGAACTTCGCGACAAGAAGTACATGAAGATCATCTCGCTCGCCCCGGAGGTGCTCTAGCCATGGCCAAGATCAAGAAGGGCGACCAGGTGGTAGTCATCTCCGGTCGCGACAAGGGCAAGACCGGCCGCGTGCTTGAGGTCTTCCGTGACAAGGACCGCATCGTGGTCGAGGGCGTCCAGCGGGTGCAGAAGCACACCAAGGCCGGCCAGTCCAACCGCGGCACCCAGACCGGCGGCATCGAGACCATCGAGGCCCCGATCCACGTGTCCAACGTGATGCTGGTCGACCCGTCCAGCAAGCAGGG
>WRIF01000286.1 GCA_009782865.1 Promicromonosporaceae bacterium | reverse complement strand
CTCTACCTGGGCACGGACAGCCTGCAGAATTTCCGGTATCTGCTGCCGGGCAGGCGGTTGCCGGGCGGGGCCGACCGGTACCTGCGCGGCGAGAGCGGCGAGGACGTGTTCGAGCAGCTGCGGCCGCTGCTGCTCGAGCGGGCGGGCCTGTATTACCTGCCGCCCTTCCAGCAGCCGCCGGCGGCGCTGCGCTGGAAGGCCGAGCACTGGATCAACCTGTGCCAGTTCGTGAAGAAGTCCAGGCAGTTCGAGTACATCATCCTGGACTGCTCCAGCGAATTTTCCGCGGGGAACTCGCGGCTGCTGGGCTTCGCGGACCTGCGCCTGGTCGTCGCGGGGCAGGGCCGCGCCGACGCGGGCGCGGGGTGAGCCGGGGGCCAGCACCGAGCCGTGATGGGAGCGGTGAACCGCCGAGAGCGCCGCCCTGACGTGATGCGGGATGGGGCGCGGGGGGAGCGGGCCGCCGGCGACGGTCGTCGCCTCGTCGAGGGGGCGCAGTGCCCCGGCAAAGAGCATGCCGATCAGCACCGGGACGGCCAGCACCAACAGCGCGTCGCGATAGCCGACCGTCTCGGCGATCCAACCGATCACGGCCGGGCCAATGATGAAGGCGCTATACGAGATGGTTGAGACCACCGATACCCGCATGGCGGCGCGGTACGGGTCGTCGGACGCGGCCGAGACGCCGAGGGGGAAGCCGAGCGCCGCGCCCAGCCCCCACACCAGCGAACCCACCAGGGCCATGGGGTGGGAGGGTGCCAGGGCAAAGAGGCTGACGCCCGCCAGGACGGCGGCGGCGCACAGGCGCAGGGCGGCCACCCGTCCCACCCGGTCCACCAGCTGGCCGCCGAGCAGGCGCATGATCAGCATGGCGCCGAAGAAGATGGTGACGCCGAGGGCGCCGGTGGACTCGCTGGTGCCGAAGCCGTCCACCAGGCCCACTCCGGTCCAGTCGGAGGCGGCCCCCTCGGCCAGGGACGCGCCCAGCATGACCAGGCCGATGAGGAGCGTGCGCGGCTCCAGCCAGCCCCGCAGCGCGTTGCGGAACTTGACGCCGCGCGGCTCCTTGTGGATGGTGCCGAGGGTGGGGATGGCGCCGGTGATCGCCAGCGGTTCGTGAGGCTCGGTGAGCAGGGTCGCCGCCGGCTGCGCGGTGGCTAGCGGCAGGAAGCGGCGGGACGCCTTCAGGGCGATGAGGACGGCCAGTGCCGAGGCCAGTCCCAGGTGGGCGAGCAGTGGCAGGCTGGTGGCGGTAACGGCGGCGCCGATGGCCGAACCGGTGACGGTGCCGAGGCTTTCTCCCGCCTGGAAGCGCGACATTGAGGCATGCCCGAGCGCTCGTTCGACGTGCGCGCCCTCTAGGGCGACGGCCGCCGCCCACACGCCCTCACCGACCCCTGCCACCCAGAAGGCCAGGTAGGCGGCGACCGGCAGGCCCGCCATCACCGAGGCCGCCAGGCCGAAGTGCCCTACAAAGGCCACCCCCGCGAAGATGCCGAGGGCGTGGGCGGCCCCGAGCCGATTGGTGACCGCCCCGGAGACGGGCAGCGCGCACACCGACCCCAACGCCCAAAAGAGCAGCAGCACGCCGGTCTGCGCCGAGGACAGGCCCAGGCCGTCGCGGAAGGCGGGGACGCGCGCGGCGATGGTGCCGATCACAAAGCCGGCGCCGAGGTAGGCGACGAACACCGACCACGCCGCGCTCTTGATCCGCGCCGGCTCCACGATCTACCTCCGGAGGCTGGACAACCAGCCGATTCTGCCGGAAGTGGCCCGCCGTCGCTACCCACTGCCCTCGTCTTTGGCGCGAACCCGCCGGTCTTCTTGGCGCCCGCCCGGCGCTCGGTTCCGGCCCTCGGCCGCGGCGGCGGGAACCTCGGGGGCGGTAGGCTGCGCAGATGGCCGAACTCCCAGAAATCGCCAAGTACACCGCCCAGATGGATGCCACGCTGGCCGGCAAGGTGCTCTCGGGGGTGGAGATCACGCAGCCCAAGTCCACCAACCTGGGTGAGGCGGAGTTCAACGCGCGCGTCGCCGGCGCCGTCGTGGCCCGGGCGTACTATCGCGGCAAGTGGATCTTGCTCGAGCTCGGCAGTGGCGACACCCTGCTCCTGAATGTCGGCATGGGTGCCGACGTGCTCTTTCAGGAGCCTGGCGTGGTCAACTCGGACAAGTGGCAGGCCCGGATCGGATTCACGGACGGCTCCGCCTTCACAGTTCGCTTCTGGTGGATCGGCAAGTTGTTGTTGGTGCGGACGGCGGAACTGGGTGAGGAGCCCCTGATCAAGGATGTTGCCCTTGACCCGTTTTCCCCCAAGTTCACCCTTGACTACTTCCGCGACCTGCTGCGTGGCCAGCGCACAGGGGTCAAGGCCTTCATCCTCAACCAGAAGCGCATCGGCGGCATCGGCAACATGTACGTCCACGACATCCTCTTCGAGGCGCGCCTGCACCCGCTCACCAAGATTTCGGTGTTGAGCGACGACGACGTTGAGCGGATCTACGACGCCATCCAGCTGGTGTTGCGTGAGTCCGCCGCCAAGGGGACGTTCGCCTTCGAGAGGGACTTCTTCGGTGAGCACGGCGGCTGGGGCGGGGAAGGCTCCGACGATTTCCGGGTCGGCTACCGCGAGGGGGAGCCCTGCCCGGTGTGCGGCACCACGATCATCGCGCTGAAGACCGGCTCAAACACGGGCTACCTTTGCCCCAACTGCCAGCCCGTCCGCTGACTTCGACCGACCGCCCAGGCGTTCCGTCCGCACCTTCGAGACCCGCTGGTTGGTGTGCGGGGTAACGATGCTTAGTTGTGGTGCGGATCGTGGATGCACGGCCAGACTGCCGGATCGTCCAGCGGTGGCCCGCCGGGAAGTCTCTGCATGATCCCGTCCTCGCGGAAGCTCAGGTCTGCCAGCCGGCGGAGATCGGAGACGGTCAGCGTTTCGACGGCAAGGCTGCTACGAATTAAGCACTGCACGATCATTTCGTCGAAATCTAGATTATATGGATTTCTCTGAATAGCATTCCACAGGAATCCCAGGTCCCGCCAGTACCGCTCTTCGCAAGCCCAAGAGGCTTCAAGCAACTCCGGACTCATGGCATCAATAGTTTCCTGAGCGGAACTGCCCCGCTCGAAGGGAATTGTCAGTGAGAACGATCCGTCCTCCTCTTCTTGCACCGCAAAGGCAGATCCTATCAGGGCAAAGCAGTCATTTGTTG
>WRIF01000285.1 GCA_009782865.1 Promicromonosporaceae bacterium | reverse complement strand
GGGCGGCGATGCCGACGGTGCCGGTGTTGAAACCGCCGGCGTGCACCCCCACCACGTTGACGTTGAGCGAGTTCGCGCGCCCCTCCATGATGTTGCCCCAGGGGTCGACGATGAAGTTGTAGCCGATGTCGCACCAGCCGCGCCCGGTCTGGTGGAAGGACTGGATGTTGCGCATCTGCTGGCGGGCGGCGGCCGCATCCGCCGGCAGGGCGTTGACCGTGTGGTGCACCACCGCGCCGCGCAGCTGGGAGGGGGCGGGGTTGAAGGCGCAGGTTTGCGGGCGGGCGTTCCACTGGGCCCGGGTGACGATGGCGGGGGCCGCGGTGGCAGACGCCAGCTCGGTGACACCCATGAACTCCGGTTCGGGGGTCGAACCGATCACCGAGAGGACCAGCCCCTCGACCTCGACCAGTTCCCCGGCGGGCCCGTAGGTGGCGATCTGCACCGCGTCGGAGTCCCCGACAAAGATCGCCTCGGTGCCGGGACGGGCGAACTCGTAGTCCGCCGAGCCGGGGTCGGGAGCGCCGTGTTCCTTCAGCTCAAACCACGGCCCCCAGCTGCCATCCAGGTCGCGGGTGCGCACCTGAAACTTGACCTCGGCCTCGGCGCCGGGCTCCCAAGTCAGCCCTACCGTCTGGAACGTCTCGTCGGACACCAGGGCGGGCGTGGCGGAGCGCTCTTCTGCATCGAGGACGACGAACTCGAGGGTGGCCTCGTCGCCGGCGAGTTCACTGGCCTCAACCTCTTCGAGGGGTTCGGCATCGATGACGTCGGGCACCAACTCCAGGCCTAGGGGCGCGGCCAAGGTGGCCAGCGTCTCGTCCAGGTGGTCCGCCACCTCCGGCGCGAAGTCGAGGGGGAACTCCTGATGAACCACCTCGATCTCGGTCGGGTAGATCGAGGGCCACTGCCGATCCGAACCGGCGGCCAGGGCGGTACCCCCGCCGGCTCCGCAGCAGGCGGCCAGGGCCAGGCAGGCGATGGCGGCGCTAGCCGGGTAGAGGCTCTTGCGCTTCATGGGAATACCACCTTTGGGGATAGGACAGGAATCCCAATTGTGGCAACCGAACTCGCTGCGGGCCACAGACCGTGCAGTTTCTTACGAAAGCGTCACAAACAGCCCGCCGAGCAGCCACAGACCGGCGCGGTTAGTCTGCTGGTGGTTCGGGCTGAGTCTGCTCGGCGTCCCGCTCTGCCTCCAACAGCGCGAGCTTGCGGGTGAGCAGGGTCAGCTTGCGGCCCGCCTCGGCGGCCCGCCGAGAGGCCATCGCCTGCGTGCCGATGAAGGTGATCACCAACAGGTACAGCAGGAGGTCGGCACCGCGGCCGATGCCGAACAGGTTGGCGACCCGGGTGACGAGCTGCGGGAAGAGGATCGCGGCGGCGGCGACCAGGACAAACAGCAGGAGGAAGAGGCGACGGAACGCCTGGTGCCGGGCATTGGAGGTGGAGCGGCCAAGCGCGATGGCCACGAAGACGATCAGCACCACGAAGACGATTTGAATCCACACGTCAGTTCACCATCAGCTCGATCAGGATGTTGATTGAGTTCCACAGGGACTGCCCCTTGCCCTTGGAGTAGTCCGTGTAGAGCACGTGGACCGGGAACTCCGCCCACTTGGCTCCGGAGCGGGATATCTGCAGCACAATCTCGGTGGCATGCGCCATCCGGTCCTGCCGGAGGTTGATCTTGGCCGCCGCGTCGCGGCGGATCACCCGCAGGCCGTTGTGCGCGTCGGTCAGCTTGAGCCCGGTGGACTTGCGGGTGAACCAGACCGCGGTCCGCAGCACCACCGACTTCAGGAGGCCGGTGTGGGTGCGCTTGTCCAGGAACCGCGACCCGAACACCGCTCCCAGGTTCTGCTCGCGCGCCAGCGTCACCATTCCTACCGCGTCTGCCACCTGGTGCTGTCCGTCGGCGTCGAAGGTGACCAGGTAGGCGGCGCCCTGTCTGATGCCGTATTCGAGGCCGGTCTGCAGGGCGGCGCCCTGTCCGAGGTTCACGGCGTGCTGCACCACCACGGCGCCCGCCTGGCGGGCCCGCTCAGCGGAGCCGTCGGTGGAACCGTCATCGACGCAGACGATGTGGGTGAACTCGCCCTTGAGGCCGGAGACGACATCACCGATGACCTCCGCCTCGTTGTAGAGGGGGACCACCACCCAGACGTCGTTCTGCACGCGTCCATTGTGTCAGGCGATTGGCATTTCCCTGGCTCTTGCCGGCCTATCGGCCTATTTCCTGGCGGCGCGTCCGGCCGCCACCTGCCGTCCGACGTCGGCTAGGCAGGCGGAGATTCCCGCCGGCAAGGTGGTTTGCTGGTGGCGGTCGAGATCGGGCCAGATCCTGGAGGTCAGGCGCAGGTCGCGCGATTGCAGCGCGGCCTGCGGAGAGGCGGCGGCCACCACCGGCGGCCTACTGCCCAGCACGCGGCGCAGGGAGCCCACCACCTGGCCGACTGAGGAGGCCCGCCCCGAGGCGAGTACCTTGACCACCTGCGCCGGGGCGCGGCCGTCTCCGTCGTCTGTCTGGGCGGCGACGCGCGCCGTGAAGTCGACCACCAGCCGGGCGGCGTCCGAGACGAAGATGTAGTCCCGCAGCGTGTCGAGGGGGACGTACACCTGGGTGGGGCGGCGCGCCTTGGCGCCGAGGCACAGCTGGGAGATGAGGCCCTGTGGCTTGCTGAGGTCCTGTCCGGGGCCGTACAGGTTGGCGATGCGGCCAATCGCCACCCGCACCCCGGCCGTCCCGAGGGTCTCGGCCACCACGGCCTCCAGGCGCCGCTTGGCGTGACCGTAGGGGGCCAGTGGCCTGGGCGGGGTGAACTCGTCGAAGGGCGGCTCGGCTACTGCGGCAGAGCCCGCATACACTCCCCCGGCACTGGAGGCGAAGAAGAAGGTGCCGCGCCCGGCCGTCGTGCCCCGCGCAATGTGCCGGCAAAGGGCGGTGAAGGTGGCTTCCTCCTCGTCGAACACGGGCTGCGGGGTGGCCACCACGCCCGCCCCGGCGCACCAGAAGATGGTCCACGGCTCCTCGGTGGCCGCGAGTCGATCGAAGGCGGACCGCAACTGCCCTAGGGCGGCCGGCGTGCCCCAGGCGATCTCCGCCGTCTGGGGCGAAATCCCCCGGGACGCGAGTTCGGCGGCCACGGCACGCCCCAACATGCCGTCGTGCCCGATCAGCAGGACACCCATTAGCGGGGGTCTACCCGCCTCAGCGGGCCGTCGGCC
>WRIF01000284.1 GCA_009782865.1 Promicromonosporaceae bacterium | reverse complement strand
TACGGTAGAGAGCCTCCCTTTCGGCCAGGACCAGGGGCACCTCCTCCCCGGCCGGCCGGCCGGTCAGGCTGGGCCGCTGCTCGCTTTCCGGCGCGGCGGCCAGACGGGCGGCCAGAACTTCCGCCGGGGCGGCCAGGTAAAAAACCAGGCCCTCGGCCCGCATGAAGGCTCGGTTGGCGGCCGAAAGGACCACTCCACCCCCCGTGGCCACGACCCGGCGGGAGGCGCGGGCCGCCTTGACCATTACCACCGACGAGGACGGCACCCGCCAGGTGGTCGCCCTCGCCAGCCCCGCCTCGGCCCGCCCGGCCTGGCAGCGTGCGGTCCAGCGAGGGGCCGTCGCCGTCGCGCTGGCCCTGCCGCTGGCCGCGCTCACCGGCTGGATCGCCTCGGCCCGCGAGGGCATCCACCTCGACCAACTCGGCGCCACCAGCACGGCGGTGGTTCCCGCCGTTGGCAGGCAGATGCAGGCTAGCGGCCCGCGCATCCTGCAGGTCGCAGACGCTGGCCCAGATACCGTCACCTGGGCCCTGCTGCGCGCCGACGGCACCAGCCTCCTCGACGGCTCGGTGCTCGCCCAGGGGGCAGACGCGGGGAGGGCCGAGCTCGGCGTCCTCGTCGGAGAACTTCTCAGCGGCCAGGGGCAGCACGTGGCCGAGGCGCTCGCCGCCACCGGCGTGGGTGCCGTGCAGACACCGGCTACCTCCAGCCTCGACCTGATCGCCACCCTCGACCTCACCGACGGCCTGGAGCGGGTCACCGATGGCGAGGTGTTGCTGTGGCGGATCGACCGCGAGGTCACCCTCGTGACCGCGCCTGCCCCCCCGCCCCTGCGCGGCCTGTGGCTCGGCGGCCTCGGGGTGATCACGGTGGTCTACCTGGCGGTATCCCTTCCCACCGGCAGGAGGCGCGGAAAATGAGGCCCAAACACCCCGGTCGCCTGGTTGGCTCCGCCCTGGCGGTGGGCGTCGTCGCCGCGCTCGCCGCGGTGGGCGCCGGCCCCATCTCCCGTGCCCTGCCCGTACCCGCCGTCGCCGACGATGCGGTCTCGGTGCAGGTCACCCCGGGCCCGCTGACCCTGATCTGCCCGCCTGCTCCCGCGCGTCCCGCCGGGGCCGACCTGGGCTACGAGCAGTTCGCCCCCCAGCCCGGTCCGCTCAGCGGCCACCTGGGGGCCGCCGGAGCCGGCGTACTCGAGGCCTGGCTGACGGATGATGGGCACCGTTACGACCTGCCTGAGGCCGGCGGCCTGGCGCACTGGACCGCCCCGCCCCCCACCGCTGGCCCCGTCGGCGTGTTCTCCTTCCAGCCCGCCCCGGCCGCCGGGATGCACGCGGCCGCCACCTTCGCCGCCGCCAGCCCCTCCGGCGATCTCCGCGGCCTCGCCGCGGCCGCCTGCGTCACCCCCGCCGCCACCCAATGGCTGCTCGGCGGCAACACCGAGGTGGGATCGACCGCCGTGCTCACCATTCAAAATCCGGGCGTGCAGCCGGCGGTGGTCACGCTCCGCGCGTTCGGCTCCATGGGGCCGGTGGTGCTCGGAGGACAGGGCCAATTGCTGGTGCCCGCCGGGGGCTACGAGCAGGTCTTGTTGGAGGCCATTGCCCCAGGCCAGCGATTCCTGGCGGTCGAGGTAAACGCCACCGGCTCGCGGGTGGGCGCCCACCTGCAGACCCAAGCCCTAGAGGGCCTGCTCCCGCGGGGGGTCGACCTGTTGGCCCCTACGGCCCCACCTGCCGAGCAGTCCGTGATCGCGGGCATCGTCTCTGGCGGGGAACCGCTCGGTGACCCCCACGCCCCTGTCTTGCGGCTGCTGGCCCCCCCGCCGGCTGCGGAACACCGCGACGGCGGCGTGATGCAGGCGCCGGGCGCGGCGGAGGCGGGCGAGGTGGTGACGGCGGAGTTGACCTTGTTCGGCCCGGCCGGACGCACCGTGCTCCCGGGGGCCGAGACCGTGACCCTGGAGCCGGGGGTGGTCACCGAGGTCAGCCTGGGAGGCCTGACCGCCGGGGACTATGTGGCCGTGATCAACGCCGACGCCCCGGTGGTGGCCGGGGCGGCATTCACTCGCTTCGGGGCGGAGGCGGAAGACTCCCTGATTACCGGCCGCCCGACGGACGTGGCCTGGATCGGGGCCCAGCCGCTGCCCGCCATCGGTGAGGCTGGGCAGGTGGCCCTGCCCGGCGGGTTGCGTGCCCGCCTGGTCCTCACCGCCCTGCCCGAGGGAGGGGAGACGGCCAGCGAGGAGCCCGCCGGTGAGGCGCCTGCCGAGGGTGAGGCGGCGACCGCCGTGATCTTCGCCTACCCGCCGGGCGGCGCGGTGGCGCAGGTGACCGAGTTGACGCTGTATCCGGGCATCATCGAGTCCTTGTACCTGCCGATGGCGGCCGGGAGGCAGCCGTTGCTGCTGGTAGTCGAGACCGCCGGTGGCCTGCCCGTCACCTGGGCGCTCGAGCTGACCGCCGATGACGGCTCCATGGAGCCGGAGCGGCTGATATCCGTGGTGGTGCCGGTACGCGCCCAGGTGGCCTCCGGCGTGGTGCGGGTCCGGGAGCAGACGGTGGGCGGTAGCCTCGTCCCGTGAGGAAGCGAACCTGTACCAAGACGGGCTGTGGCCGTGGCGCCGTGGCCACCCTCACCTATGTGTACCTGGATTCGACGGCGGTCTTGGGTCCGCTGGCCCAGCAGGCCGAACCGCACACCTACGACCTGTGTGACACCCACGCCGGGCGCCTGACCGCCCCCCGCGGCTGGGAGGTGGTGCGCCTGCAGCGCGAGTTCCTGCCTGCCGTCGGGCCCACGCCTGACGACATCTCGGCCCTGGCCGATGCCGTCCGTGAGGCGGGCCGGGTACCCGTCAGGCCCCAGTCGGCGCCCAACCTCGACGCCGAGGCACACACCGTGGAGGTGGGCCGGCGCGGCCACCTGCGCGTGCTGCGCGACAACTCAGCCTGACGCCCGCTCGACCGGGGCTTCCACAAGGTTCGGGGTGACTTTACGGCACCCAGGCGACGACGATGCGGCCGTCGCCGTGCACCGACAGTCGCCCGGCGGCGTCGGGCACAAACACCGATTCGCCCTGCGCCAGCTTGGTGACGGTCGGCGCGGTGCCTTGCGGGGTGCGCAACTGCACGGCCCCGCCGAAGCAGAGCACCACCCGCGGCCCGGAGGCGGGCAGATCGAGCGGTTCGGCCCGGTTCACGTCGGCCAGGGTGATCGCAAACTCGGAGACCGGGGGGCGGT
>WRIF01000283.1 GCA_009782865.1 Promicromonosporaceae bacterium | reverse complement strand
TCCTTGCCTCGACCGACTCGGTAGCGCGGGGAAACGCCTGCAGGCGGGCCTTCCCGATGGGCGCTCCAGACTCCTCACAGGTGGCGTAGGTGCCGTCGCGCAGGCGCGAGATGGCCAACTCGGTCTGATCCAACAGGTGTCGCAGGTTGTTCACCACTGACAGTTCGGCCTCACGTTCCAAGGCGGAAGATCCGGAGTCGACCGAATCGTCGCCAGCGCCGAAGCCGGAGTTGTGCAACAGGTCGTCCAGGTCGTGGCCGGCGGCGGCCAACTCGCCCAGCAGCCGTTCGCGATCTGCCAGCAGCGCCTGCCCCTGGGCGACCGCTTCCTCGTAGGTCCAAGGGTCTTCGCCTGGACGCACCGGAAACTGGGCCACGTCGGCGGCCAGGTTCGGGAAGAGCGCGTTGATCTCCATGGACAAACCCTAGGAGGAAGCGTCAAGGCCCGCATCCCTAAGGGTGCGGGCCTTGACGCTGAAAGATCGACCGGAGTCTAGATCGGTGAGGACTGCTGCGGGCTGCGGGCCGCCAGGGGGTCACCCTTTGAGTCGACGTCGTTGAGCAGGTTCTGCAGGAAAGACTTCATGCGGGTGCGCGCGTCGCGGTCGAACAGGCGCAGTTCATCGATCTTGCGCTCGATGAGACCACGCTCCTGCTCCAGCTGGGTGAGGGTGCGGTGCGAGGTTTCCTCGGCCTCGCGCACGATGCGAGCCCCCTCGGTCCGCGCCTCGGAGACCACGCGCAGCGCCTCATCCTTGGCCTCGGCCTTCTGCGCCTCGGCCAGCTTGCGGGCGTCGGCCACGGTGGCGTCCGCCACCCCCTGCGCCTTTTGCATGATGGTGGTCGCGGCCACGAAGTCGGTGGCGGCGTTCTGCACGGGGGTGGGCGCCGGCGTCTCTACGACGGGGGCGGCAGCCTCGACCACCGGGGTGGCGGCGCTGAGGCCTGCCGCCTCGCTGCGAGACAGCTCGGCCACCCGCTTTTCGGCGGCGTCCAGCTTGGCCTTGAGGTCGGCGTTGTCTTCGTGGACTGCGGACAGGGTGCGGACTACCTCGTCGAGGAAGTCATCGACTTCCTCAATGTCGTAGCCCTCACGGAACTTGGTGGCCGTGAACTGTTTGTTCACGATCTCCTCAGCGGTGAGCAACGCCATCATTTCCCCTTAGAGTTCGAGTGAGCTTGAGTGCTGTGCCCATACGCTAACGCACGTCGGCCCGGAAAGTCTGCACAGGGGGCGCCGGCGCGTTGCTCGCCCTGGCGCGCAACGCCCTTCCGGCTAGAGACCGGACAGCCAGCCAGAGAGCAGGCCGACGCCCACGAAGAGCAGGATGAAGCCGAGGTTGAGGCTCAAGCCGCCCAGGCGCAGCGGCGGAACCAGCCGGCTCGCGAGCCGCACCGGCGGGTCGGTGACGGTAAAGACGGACTCGGAGACCACCAGGGCGGCGCCGCTGGGGCGCCACTGCCGGGCAAAGGCCAGGATCCAGGTGATGGTCAGGCGCAGGGCCAGCGCGAGCAGGAACAGCCAAAGCAGCAGCCCAGCCAGGTGGGCGGCGGTACGCACCCTACGGGTGGTCGAAGACGCGACCGGCCTGGCGGTCGGTGTCCTCGCCGGTCACCTCGACATGCTCCGGGGAAAGCAGGAAGACCTTCTTGGTCACCCGCTCGATCGAGCCGTGCAGGCCGAAGATCAGGCCGGCGGAGAAGTCGACCATGCGCTTAGCCTCGGCGTCCTCCATGTCGGTGAGGTTCATGATCACCGGCACCCCGCCCCGGAAGGCGTCCCCGATCTGGCGGGCGTCGTTGTAGGAGCGCGGGTGGATGGTGGTGATGCGCCGCAGGTCGGTGGGCGCGGCCGGCTGGGCGGCGGGACGGGCAAACTCGCGGCGGATGGGGGTCACGTCGGCGTGGCGCTCGGGGGTCGACATCAGGGCCTCCTGCTCGATGGTCAGGTCCTCGGGATAGTCCTCGTACTGTTCCTGGTCATCGGCCAGGCCTAGGTACAACATCGTCTTGCGAAGGGCGCCCACGGTGGTCTCCTCATTGCTGCTCGGGCCGACAACTTGTCTGCGCCCAAAATGCCACGGCAAGCCGCGATTTGGCGGGAGGCGCGCCGAGTTACCCCACGAAGTTTCTCCCTTCGGTCGAATACTTCGCGGGGGCCCCAAAACCACCCCCACAAAGACACCCCACGAAGACACTCCACGAAGTTTCTCCCTTCGGTCGAATACTTCGCGGGGACCCCGAGACCACCACCCGGAGGCCGCCGCCTTCAACGCGCCGCCTGAGGTGTTCGGCGGGCGTTATTGCGAGCGCAGGATGATCCCGGCCTGCCGGCCGGTAGAGCGCCCGGCGGCGGTGGCCCGTCGGTGAGAGAAACAGCCCGCATCCTCGCGGGTGCAGATGGTGGAGCGCTGCACGGCGCCGACGCCCGCCCGCCGCAGTTGCTGTTCGACGGCGCGGGGCAGGTCAAGCGCCGGGGTGCCCCAGGAGGTGGTCGAGGCGGCCGCCGGCTCGTGCGCGAGGAACGCGGCGGCCATCTCGGCGGGCACCTCGTAACAACGACCGCAGATGGCCGGCCCAATCGCCGCCCGCATCCGGGCCGGGAGGCCACCCGCCTCGACCATGGCCGCCACCGTCTGCCCCACCACCGCGGACAGCGTTCCCGCCCGGCCCGCGTGGGCGGTGGCGATCAGGCCGACCACGGGGTCGGCAAGCAGCACGGGCACACAGTCGGCAACGAGCACCCCCAGCGCCACCCCAGCGTCGGCGGTGATCAGCGCATCGCCCTCTGCCGCGGTCGGGGAGGCGGCGCTGACCGGCAGCACGCGGTTTCCATGCACCTGGTGGGCGAAGACAAGGGGCGCCCCCAGCTCGGCGGCCAGGCGAGCGCGCGCCCACACGTCCTGCAGGTCGCCAGCGCGGCGGCCGGTAAAGCCCGCGGCGACGCCCGGCCCCAGGTCGACGGCGGTCAGGCCGACCGCAGCCGAGTCGACCGCAACTGGGCCGACCACAGCCAGGCCGGCCGGGACACGGCCGGACGGCACGCCGCTACTTCAGGAAGTCGGGGACGTCGAGGTTCACGAAGTCCGGGAGGCCGGAGTCCTCCTTGGCGTCCCAACGGTCCGGGAAGACCGGCAGGTCGTCTCCGACCAGGGAGGACGGGACGTCGTCGTCGAGCTCGGCGGGGACCGGGCGGGGGAACCGGGGGGGGCCGGGGGCCGGGGGGGGCGGGGGGGCGGGGGGGGGG
>WRIF01000282.1 GCA_009782865.1 Promicromonosporaceae bacterium | reverse complement strand
CCTTGAGGCCATCGAGGCCGGCGAGATGCTGGAGGAAGAGGTGCCCGAGGTGCGGATGTGGCGCTCCTTCGACCCGGCCGCCCCCGCCGTGACCGAGACCGACCGCGAAGACCGGCTCGACGTGCCCGACCCCTGGTACGGCGGCCCGGCGGACTTCGAGGCGTGCCTCGCAACCATCGAGGCGGCCACCCCGCATGTGGTCAAGCACGTCTCCAGCCAGGTGGCCTAGCCGCGCGGGCCGGCCCTGTGGTCGTCGGGCGGAAGCGCGCTACCTAACGAGGATGGCCGACAGCAACGCCAAGGACTCGTCCTGCACTACCGGGTCAAACAGGTTCAGGGTGTCGTTGACCCACGGGTAGACCCACATAAACAGGGCGTAGAGCAGGGCGACCAGCAGCGCCAGCAGCAACAGCAGCCGCACCGTCCAGTGTCCGGGCAGGTTTCTCCACAGGGCGCCGTACATCAGACCATCCCCTCCGGGTTGGCGAACACGCCCGCGTCGATGAGCAGCTGCGGGATGCCGTCCTCGACGGGCATCCAGAAGTCAAAGACCGCATGCACGATGATGCGCTCGCGCGCCGAGCCGATCGGGTGGCACGAGACGAGCGTCATGTAGCGCTGGGTCAGTTCGGGCAGCAACTCGCCATCCTGCAGGCCCGGGATCGGCGCCACCACATCAACCTGATTGGGCAGGACGATCACCGGCGAGGTGATCTCCATGCCGGTGCCCGGGTCGACCATGTGGGTGAACACGCGGTACACAAACCAGGTCGACTCGGTGCGGATGATGATCGGGTCACCCTCCTGCAGCTCGGCGATCAGGTGGTACGGGCGCCCAAAGGTGGTGCGGTGTCCGGCGGTGGCGAAGTTGCCGACCTCCCCCGGCATGGCGGCATCCTCAAAGAGTCCCACCCCCAGGCGGTCCAAGACGCGGACGCGGTCGGTGCCGCCGGCCAGCGGCGACGTCCAGTCGGCGCCGAAGCGGGGAATCCACATCTGTCCGAAGATTTCCTCGTCGGCCGGGCGCGGGTCGATCGGCGGGTCGGTGCGCCGCTCCAAGACGGGGAGGGCGACCACGGGGGCGGGCGGCTCCCAGGGGAGTTCCTGCAGCATCACGGCCTGCTCGCGCAGGGCAATGAAGTCGGTCCAGAACCACTGCCAGACCACGAAGAGGCCAACCAACACCCCGGCGGTGATCAAGATCTCCCCGGTGACACCGGCGATCTTCGCGCCGATCCGGCGCTGGCGGCGGGCCCGCCTGGGCTGCACGGCGACGGCACTCATCTCAGCGGGTCAACTCCCTCCGGCAGTTCTGCCAGGTTCATTTCGGTGGCGCCAGTGTAGGCCGGCATCACCAGGCGGTCGACGGCGGACACCGACCATCCCAAGCCGAATACACTAGCGGCCCGCTGGAACTGATTGACGCCGGGTGACGCTTCCAGTGACGTCAGCAGCCTGGCCGGGTCGCCAATCACCTCGATCACGTACGGGGGCGAGTACACCTGCCCCTGGATGAGCAGGATGTTCCCCGAGCAGCGGAAACCGGTGGTGCCGATCACCCGCCTGCCCTGCAGGGTCAGGGCCTCGGCTCCCCCCGCCCACAGCGCGTTAATCACATGTTCGAGGTCCTGCTGATGGACGATCAGATCGTCGGGAGAGACTCCCGGGATCGCAATCGAGTGGTCCGGCGCATCGTCGAGCTCGATCCGCAGGCCGCCGCCCTGCACCGGGAGCGTGCCGACCACCCGCCCCTCCAGCTGCGCCCGCGCGGCATCCTCCTGGAAGGGGAGCGGTGCGCCCAGCGTCAGGTCGTCAACCTCGGCGCGCAGCTCGTCCACCACCTGCGTCAACGCCTCCAGGTTGGCCTGCTCCTCTCGCACCATCGCCACCAGGTCGGTCGGCTGCCGTAGCGGCCCCTCGGCCCTGGCCAGCGACGACGAGACGGCAAACATCAACCCGGCCGCGGCGGACACCGCGACCGCGATCACCCAGCCGCGGACGGACAGGCGGGCGGGGACGGTAGACGTCAATTGCCACTCCTTGCGTGCGTTTTGGTTTGATGGGCCTCGCCCATGGCTATACGCTATCGGCAGTAAACCAGCCCAGAGCGGCGCAAGTCGCCGGATGCAAGTTAAGGAAGACCCAGTGCCTGAGTCGAAGTCCCGCAAGAAGAAGACCAACACTGCGGTTGACCCCGCCTTCGCCGCCCGCCAGGCCAAGGCGTCCGAGGCCGCCGACAAGCCCACCCCCCAGTGGCTGGTGCCCACCATGCTGGCCCTGATGGTGATCGGCCTGATCTGGATTGTCGTCTACTACCTGACCTCCTCCCGCGTCGGCGGCGGCTTCCCAATCCCGCCGATCCGCGCCTGGAACCTGGCGATCGGCTTCGCGCTGATCATCGCCGGCTTCGGCCTGACGACCCGCTGGAAGTAGTCTCTCCCCCCGGGAACCCTGCGGCGGAGCCTCCTGCTAAAGCCTCGCTGATAGACAGTTACGCCCAGAAGGCGAGACCCCCCGGAGCCAGGGCGTAGCGGGCGATCACGATGGCCGTTAGCGCGATGGTGAAGACCAGCGGCAGCGCCCAGCCGGCGAGCTTGCGCCGCTCCTTTGGCACGTGGGCGAAGGCCCAGCCGATGGCAAACCCGATCACCAGGCCGCCAATGTGCGCCTGCCAGGCGATGCCGGGCACCACAAAGCCGATGACCCCGTTGATCGCGATCACGCCGAGCATCTGCGCGTAGTTTGCCCCGAAGTGCCGCATGATCGCCACCATCGCGCCGAACAGTCCGAACACCATGCCAGAGGCCCCCACCACGCCGGTGCCCCAGGCGATGACCCCGCCGCCCACCACCTGCGGCTGGTTGAGCAACAGCACGCCCACCGAGCCGCCCACCGCCGACAGCAGCGCCAGCGCCAGGAAGCGCGCCCGGCCCAACACCGGTTCCAGGAAACGCCCCGCCATGTACAGCGCGTACATGTTGAACAGGATGTGCCCGTAGAAGCTGGTCGAGTGCAGGAAGGCCGCGGTCAAGAACCGATAGGGCTGGTGCAGCCCCACCCAGGAGTGGAACAGCAGATCGGTGGTGAAGTTCGGGATGGTCAGCTGGCCGATGAACATCACCACGCAGATGCCGATCAGCGTGTAGGTGACAACCGGGGTGCCAGAGGCAACCCTTCCCCCCATGGGCGTCCGTCGGGTCGGGGGGGGCGTCCCCGCCCCCCCCCCCCCGCCGCCCCCCCCCCCCC
>WRIF01000281.1 GCA_009782865.1 Promicromonosporaceae bacterium | reverse complement strand
CTCGCCGTTCTCGCCGCCGGGATGGGATTCACCGGGCTGGCCCTCGCCCTGTCCGTCGGCGCCCAGCGCCGCGACTTTGGACGGCGCCGTGCCCTCGGTGCCTCTCGCTCGCTGCTGATGACGTTCGTGATTCTCGAGGGTGCGATGCCAGCGGCTCTAGGGGCGCTCGTGGGGACGGCGGGAGGAGTGACGATTCTTGCCCTGATCCACGGCGTCACCGCCGACCCGGCCTTTGTCGCCTCCGTGCCGATTCTCGCGATCCTCGCCGTTGTGCTGGCCTCAATTCCGGTCGCCCTCGCCGCCGCCTTCCGCGACCCGGTGGCCATCCTGCGGGTTCCCTAGCGCCGCAGTGTCCTGGGGGACCGGTCCCCGGCCGGCTTTCGGCCGCCTAACCGGGCTAGCGCCACCCCTGGCGCCGAGCGGCGGACATCAGTTCCGCCCTTGAGGAGACGTCAAACCGTTCTCGCAACGCCTTGGTGGCTCGCTCCACCGTGGTGACGTGGACGCCGAGGTCTCGGGCGATGGTCGTGTCCTTGTGGCCGTTGGCGATGGCGTGCAGGATGACCTTGTCGCGCTCGGACAGGGGCTTTTCATGGGTCAGATCGGCGCCCCTGTCCCATCGGTCATCGAAGAGTCCGGCGAGGCTGGTGACTATGCCCTCATCCTGGATCAACAAGGCCTGGTCGGTCTTGTCGCGGCCCACCGACCCGGCCGAGGCAATTGCAACCCGACGATCGAAAATCAGAAACCTTGCGTCTGATGTCGGACCGGAGCGGACCTGCGCGCCGTGCCGGGCAATCCACTTTGCATAGTGGCCGATGTGAGGGATCGATTCTGCCGTCGTCGGGAACAGGCTGCGCGTGGTCACCCCACGTTCCAGCAGGGCGGTGTCTGACTTGACTGATGCCAAAAGCCCAGCCTCGGATGGCACGTAGGGAATCATCGAATCGACCGTCTTGGCTGCCTCTCTAGAGGCAAGGCGGATGGCCTCTCTGATTAAGGGCACTCCATCGATCCGCAGCAAGTTGCCAGATGACGGGTTCCCAGCATCGGTAGTGACATGGCCGGCGACGGCCTGCCACAATCGCAGGGTCCGATCATCTAGTAGTTCTGGAGTAGAAATGTTCATCATCGCCGCACTCTCCCTTGTACTCAGCCTTCATTCCCTGCCGCCATCGCCAGCTGACATCGAGCCGGTTCCCCAGTGTATCGACTGCTGGCAGCCACAGTGGGCACCCCTGGTTTCGTAGTGTAGCCGCCGCAGGTGTCATCAACCCCGCCGTGGTGCGGGGGAGGAGTAGTCGGTCTGGGCGCTGGGTCGTCTCGCTTGGTCGCCCCAGTTTGTGAGTAATATGCACGACAGTGTATGGTCATGCAGGTGACTGGGCAGATGTACAAGGTGGCCGTAGCTGGTGCTTCGGGTTATGCCGGCGGCGAGTTCCTCCGCCTGGCGCTAGGGCACCCGCGCTTCGAGATCGGCGCCCTGACCGCCAACTCAAACTCCGGCACCCGAGTGGGCGAAGTGCATCCGCACCTGCTGCCGCTGGCGGACCGGCGATTCGAGCCGACCACCCCCCAGGCGCTTGCCGGGCATGACATCGTGATCTTGGCCTTGCCCCATGGCGCCTCGGCCGCGCTCGCCGCGCAGTTGCCGGAAGACGTCGTGATCGTGGACCTCGGCGCCGACTTCCGCCTGCTCGACCCAGAGGCGTGGGTCAAGTTCTACGACACCGACTGGGCCGGAGTGTGGCCATACGGTATGCCCGAACTGATCGTCAGCGCCGCTAGCTACACAACCCGGCAGCGCTCCCAGTTGGGCGGCGTCCAGCGGATAGCCGTGCCCGGCTGCAACGTCACGGCCGTGACGCTCGGCCTACAGCCGGGTGTGGCCGAAGACGTGATCGAGCAGCGCGACCTGGTTGCCGTGCTTGCCAATGGGTACTCCGGGGCCGGGAGGGCGCTGCGGCCCAACCTGCTCGCCGCCGAGGCCCTCGGTTCGGCCGCCCCCTATGCCGTGGGCGGCGGCCACCGGCACATCCCCGAGATCCTCCAAAACCTGGCGCTGGCCGCCGGCCCCGATGCCGACGAGGCATCGATCAGCTTCACCCCCACGCTGGTGCCCATGTCCCGCGGCATCCTGGCCACCGCCACCGCGCGGCTCACTCCCCATTGGCTCCAGCGTCTCGCGACAGACTCGGAGGCGGCCAGCCAGGCAATCCGACAGGTTTGGGTTGACGCCTATGCCGACGAGCCCTTTGTGCACGTCCTGCCAGCCGGCCAGTGGCCCACCACCGCCATGACCCTGGGCGCCAACACCGCGCTGATCCAGGTGGCGGTCGACGTCGCCGCCGGGCGCGTGGTGACCGTCACGGCCATCGACAACACCGTCAAGGGCACTGCGGGCGCCGCCATCCAGAGCCTCAACCTGGCCCTGGGACTGCCGGAGACCACCGGTCTCACCACGGTGGGGGTGGCACCTTGACCGCGCCCACGGGGCCTGTCGCCTCCGGGCGCGGGGTAACGGTGGCCGGAGGCTTCCGCGCCGCCGGGGTCACCGCGGGCCTGAAGGCCTCCGGGCTGCCCGACCTGGCCCTCGTTACCAACGATGGCCCGCTCGACGTGGCCGCCGCCGTGTTCACCTCGAACCGGGTGGTGGGGGAGCCGGTCAAGTGGTCGCGCCGAGCGGTGGCCGACGGGAGCGCCCGGGCCGTCGTGCTCAACTCCGGCGGGGCCAACGTCGCCACCGGTGCGGCCGGGGCCCAGGACACCGCCGACACGGCCGCCGCCGTCGCCGCAGCCTTGGGCGACAGCGTCGATGAAGTCCTGGTCGCCTCGACCGGGCTGATCGGCGTGCGGCTGCCCATCTCCAGGCTGCTAAAGGCCATCCCGGAGCTCACCTCTGCGCTAGCCGACGATGAGGCGGCGGGCGCCGCTGCCGCGCAGGCCATCATGACCACCGACACCGTCCCCAAGACCGCCGCAGCCATGGTCGACGGTTATGCGGTGGGCGGCATGGCCAAGGGGGCCGGCATGCTCGCCCCGGCCTTGGCCACCATGTTCGCCATCCTGACCACCGATGCCGTGCTCGATGCCACCACCGCCGACACCGCCCTGCGCGCCGCGACCGCCGCCACCTTCGACCGCCTCGATTCCGATGGCTGCATGTCCACCTCCGACACCGTGATCCTCCTGGCCTCCGGCGCCTCCGGGGTGTCACCAGACCCGGCCCGATTTGCGCCCACCCTGCGAGAGGTCTGTCA
>WRIF01000280.1 GCA_009782865.1 Promicromonosporaceae bacterium | reverse complement strand
CCGGCGTCAGGGTGAGTTCGCCGGTGTCGGCGTCATAGTCGAAGAGTTCCCCGTAACGACCCCAGTCGATGGCGAGATCCAGCTGTTGCTCGGTGTCGGCCAGGGTGTAGCCCCGGTGCAACAGGTCGCGGAAGAAGTCCTCACGCAACGTGTTGTTGGGGGCGGTGGTCAGCGCGCGGACAATGGTGCGGACCAGGGGAGCGCGCTCTACGGCCTGGGCGGCGAATATCTGCTTGGCATCCTGGATGTCGGCAGCCGCCCAGGCCTGGCCCTCCTCGGTGAGCCTGGCCCGCACGCCGTCAAGGGTCAAGAGGCCCAGCAGCCGCGCGGCGTCGACGAGCGGCAGCAGGTCGTCCACCTCGAAGACCAGTTCGTCGGCCAGGTCGGCGAGGTCGGTGGCGGCACCAAGGCCCGCAATCATCTGCGCGAGGCCCGCCAAGCCGCCCACCGAGGCTGCCGGAAGGGGGGTGGTCAGGGGCCCCGGCAGGCGGGAGGGCTGGGCGGCTGGGTTGTCATTGCCCGTCAGCACGGTGTAGATCCGGTCGACGGCCGCCTCAAACGCGGCCGCCTTGCGGTCTCGCGGACGCGGCAGGTCGATGCGCACCTCATCGGCCAGGCGGCCGGGATTCGACGACATGACCAGGACCCGGTCGGCCAGCAGCACCGCCTCCTCGATGCTGTGCGTCACCAGGCAGATGCACGACTTGCCGAAGTCTGGCTGCGTCCACAGCGTCACCAGCTCCCGGCGCAGGTTCTCGGTGGTCAGGGCGTCAAGGGCGGAGAAGGGCTCATCCATCATCAGCACATCGGGGCGCAACACCAAGGCCCGGGCAAAGCCGACCCGCTGCCGCATCCCCCCGGATAGCTCGCGCGGATACGCGGTCTCAAAGCCGTCGAGGCCAATCTGGTCGATGGCCGCCAAGGCCCGCTCTCGTCGCTCCTCGGCCGGGACTCCCTGGGCGCGCAGGCCCATCTCGACGTTGTCCTGCACGGTGAGCCAGGGCATCAGCGCGAAGCTCTGGAACACCATCGCCACCCCGGGATTGGCGCCCACCACGGGCTGGCCGCGGTACCGCACGTCACCTGCCGTAGGGCTAAGCAGGCCTGACAGGATGCGCAGAAGCGTTGACTTCCCGGAGGCGGACTTGCCGAGCAGTGCCACGATCTCGCCCTCGTGCAGCGTCACATCGATCTCTTCGAGCACGTTCAGGGTGGTGCCATCGGCGGAGGCAAAGCTTTGGGAGATTCCTTTAGCCGTGATGATCTCGGTCATGGTGAAACACTCCTAATTGAACGAATACCGGCGCTCGGCCAAGTTGTACAACGGCTTCCAGAAGACGCGGTTGAGGCCGACGACGAAGAGGGACATGACCACCACGCCGATCAGGGTGCGCCCAAAGTCGCCGTGGGCGGTGCTCTCCGAGATGTACGCGCCGAGCCCGCTTGCCATGAGCGTGGTGTCGCCGTAGGAAACCACCTCGGCCACGATCGAGGCATTCCAGGCGCCCCCGGCCGCGGTGATTCCCCCGGTCACCCAGGCGCCGAAGATCGCGGGCAGGTAGAGCGTCCGCCAACGCTGGAGCCGCCCGAGCCGCAGGTTGGCGGCCACCTGGATCAGGTCATGGGGGATGGCGGAGGCCCCCGCGATCACGTTGAACAAGATGTACCACTGGGCGCCGAGCGCCAT
Source organism: Promicromonosporaceae bacterium (assembly GCA_009782865.1). GTDB lineage: Bacteria > Actinomycetota > Actinomycetes > Actinomycetales > Cellulomonadaceae > Xylanimonas. The sequence goes on along the minus strand of WRIF01000280.1, from coordinate 1,573 downwards.
CAGCAGGATTCCCCCGATGTCCAGGGAGATGCCGGTGACGATGAGGGCCATGGTGACAAACGGGAACAGGAAGTTGGCCGGGAACGAGGCGAGCACCTGCACAATCGGCTGCGCAAACCGGGTGACCCGGGGGTTCAGGCCGATCCACACCCCCACCGGCACCCAGATCAGCGAGGCGAACGCCAGCAGGACGATCACCCGCAGGAAGGTGAGCAGGCCGAGCCAGGCCGCGGTCCCAAACTCTCCCAGCCCCACGCTGCGGTGCAGGTAGGTGAGCATGTGGAACAGGCCGAAGCCGATGACGATGGCAACACAGGCGGTGAACACGGCATCCCCGGTGCGCTGCCGAACCTCCGTGGGCTGCCGCGTGCGCTCGGCCAGGCCAAACGGGCGCGACAGGCGGTCGAGGGCCCGGCCGACCGGCCTGCCCGCCCGTCCCAAGAGCGAAGGGACGCGGGAGCGGCGCAGCAGGTCGTAGACGTATGACTTCTGCTGTACCGCCCCTGCCGTGTCTCCGAGGCGGAACCTCTCAGACCAGGCGGTCAGGGGCCGCCAGAACACGAAGTTGACCCCGATCACCATCACCACCATCACCCCGATGGCCAGCAGCAGCAGCCCGATTTCTTGATTGTGGGAGACGGCCGCAACGTAGGAGCCGATGCCGGGAAGCGCGTAGTCCTGGTTGTTCACCGAGATCGCCTCGGAGGCGATCAGGAAGAACCAGCCACCGCCGAAGCTCATGATCCCGTTCCAGACCAGTGGCATCGTGCCGTGCGGCACATCGATGCGCCAGAACCGCTGCCACTTGGTCAGCCGAAGGAGGCGGGAGACCTCGTCCAGGTCGCGGGGGAGGGTCAGCAGGGACTGGTAGAACGCGAAGGTCAGGTTCCACACCTGGGCCGTGAAGATCGCGAAGATGGAGGCCAGTTCGACGCCCAGCTCCGAGCCGGGGAATAGCCACAGCCAGAAGGAGAGGGTGACGGAGAGGAAACCGAGCACCGGCACCGATTGCAGGATGTCCAGCAGGGGAATCAGGATCTTCTCGGCGCGCCGCGAGCGGGCGGCGAGCGTGGCGTACCCCGCCGTGAACACCAGCGAGGCGACCAGGGCGGCGAACATGCGCAGCAGTGACCTGCCGGCGTAGTACGGCAACAGGGCGGGGTTGGTCGACAGCGTAGACGGGCTGGCCACATCCTGGATCGGGGCGTTGATGCGGTAGGAGAGCAGCACGATCAGGTAGAAGATGAGCGCCACCGAGACCAGCACCAGCAGGTCGGCCCCGAGCGGGGCGCGCGACCGCAGCGTGGCGTCCGGTCCGACATATGGGGTGGACAGGCGCAGGCTGGGCATTGACGAACCTCCCCTCTGACGATGACGACGTCCCTAAACTACGGTGCGATCCCGCCTGGTCCATCGGATGGCGCTGGCGGATCGATGCGCGCCGGTCTGCTGAACGTTAGCACCGGCCGGTCGAGTTCGGGGTCCGTGAGCACGGTTGTGCGCACCCCGTACACCGGGTCGAGCACGGCGGGACGCAGCACCTCACGGGTGGGCCCCGCCGCCACCGTCTGCC
>WRIF01000279.1 GCA_009782865.1 Promicromonosporaceae bacterium | reverse complement strand
TGGCGCCGCGATAGTTTTTTCCCATGAGATTCGAAGTAGACGCAGATCGCGTTTCGCAGGCTAGCGCCAAGGTTTCCCAATCCGCAAACTCGATCAATGTAGAGGTGCTTGCCATGATGCGCCATTTACAAGACCTTCAGTCAGTTTGGCGCGGCGGCGCCTCCAGTGCCTTCGCGGGCGTCCTGACCCAGTGGCAGGCCGCGCAACATCAGGTTGAAGAAGCGCTGACCGCAATTCAAGGTTCACTTGCCGCGGCGGCCACCACCTACAGCGACGCCGAACTCCAGGCGGCACGGCTCTTCGCGGTCAGCTGAGCCTTGCGAATGTAGTACTCATGTCATACATCGATGAGGTGGAGACAGTGACCAAGCGCGAACTGAACCAAAACACCGCGTCCGTGCTCGCCCGCGTGCGTCCCGGCCATACCATTGAGGTCACGGAGCGCGGGGTGGCGTCTTGGTGGATTACTCCCGAGCCGCCGCCGGCAGAAGATGCCCTCGAACGGATGGCGAGGCTCGGGCAGATTCAGCGACCCACCGGGGACGGGACCTTCCGGGACCTGAAGCCGATCCCGGAGTGGGAGCATCACACGTCAGAGGACATCCAGGAGTTGCTCGAGTGGGCCAGAGGGGATCGCTAATGATGTTCTACCTGGACACGTCGGTAGCGATTCACGCTTTGGAGGTGACTCCACTCGGTCAGGCTACTCGCAGGTGGCTGAGCGGCGAATCTCTCCAAGGGAACCGGTTCGCCTCGTCGCGATTGCTACAGACAGAGATCGTGCGCACACTCCGACGCGACAACCTGGATCCCGCAGGTGCCCAACAAGTCGTCAAAGATGTTTGGCTGGTTCCGCTATCCGATGACATCGCGGTGCGAGCCGAGGAGATCAGGCCGCACATCCGCACCCTAGCCGCCCTGCATCTGGCCACGGCGCTGACGATCGGCAGCTCGATCATTGTGGCCACCCATGACGCCAGAATGCGCGGAGTCGCGGAACTGCTGGGGCTGTCCACCTTCGACCCGTTGACCGATACCGCCTGAACACGCAACGACGAAGGCCCGTCGCTCCTCCCGAAAGAGAAGCGACGGGCCTTCGTTGTTCATCAGGCGAGTGGGCCATCTTGGTTTCGAGACGATCGCCTTGCGATCTCCTCAACCGGCGATGACGCGCCCATGGGAGGGTTCTTCGCTACGCTCAGAATCCGCCCATGCCGCCCATGTCGTCGCCGCCGGGCATGGCCGGAGCCTTCTCCGGCTTGTCGGCCACGACGGCCTCGGTGGTGAGGAACAGCGCGGCAATCGAGGCGGCGTTCTGCAGGGCAGAGCGGGTCACCTTGACCGGGTCGGCCACGCCGGCGGCCAGCAGGTCGACGTACTCGCCGGTGGCGGCGTTCAGGCCCTCGTTGAAGCCCAGGCCCTTGACCTTCTCGGCCACGACGCCACCTTCCAGGCCAGCGTTGACGGCAATCTGCTTCAGCGGGGCCGACAGGGCGGCCTCCACAATCGCGGCACCCGTAGCCTCGTCGCCCTCCAGGGAGAGGGCGGCCAGGGCGGCGGTACCGGCGTGCAGCAGGGCGACGCCACCACCGGCGACGATGCCCTCCTCGACGGCGGCCTTGGCGTTGCGGACGGCGTCCTCGATGCGGTGCTTGCGCTCCTTGAGCTCCACCTCGGTGGCGGCGCCGGCCTTGATGACGGCCACGCCACCGGCGAGCTTCGCCAGGCGCTCCTGCAGCTTCTCGCGGTCGTAGTCGGAGTCCGACTTCTCGATCTCGGAGCGAATCTGCGAAACGCGACCGGCGATCATGTCGGCGTCGCCGGCACCCTCGACAATGGTGGTCTCGTCCTTGGTGACAACCACCTTGCGGGCCTTGCCCAGCAGGTCGAGCGTGGCGTTCTCCAGCTTGAGGCCGACGGTCTCGGTGATGACCTGGGCGCCGGTGAGGATCGCGATGTCCTGCAGCATGGCCTTGCGGCGGTCGCCAAAGCCGGGGGCCTTGACGGCAACCGACTTGAAGGTGCCGCGAATCTTGTTGAGCACCAGGGTGGCGAGCGCCTCGCCCTCGACGTCCTCAGCGATGATCAGCAGGGAGGCACCCTGCTTCATCACGGCGTCCAGGATCGGCAGCATGTCCTTGACGTTCGAGATCTTCGACTCGACAAGCAGAACGTAGGCGTCCTCCAGGACGGCCTCCTGCCGCTCGGGGTCGGTCTCGAAGTAGCGGGCCAGGAAGCCCTTGTCGAAGCGCATGCCCTCGGTGAGCTCGAGCTCCAGGCCGAAGGTGTTGGACTCCTCGACGGTGACCACACCCTCCTTGCCCACCTTGTCGAGGGCCTCGGCGATGAGTTCGCCGATCGAGGGGTCGCCAGCGGAGATGGCGGCGGTGGCGGCGATCTCCTCCTTGGTCTCGACCTCCTTGGCGGAGTCGAGCAGCTTGGCGGTCACGGCCTCAACGGCCTGCTCGATGCCGCGCTTGATGGCGATCGGGTTGGCGCCGGCCGCGACCACGCGCAGGCCCTCCTTGACGAGGGCCTGGGCCAGGACGGTGGCGGTGGTGGTGCCGTCGCCCGCGACGTCGTCGGTCTTCTTGGCGACCTCCTTGACCAGCTCGGCACCGATCTTCTCGAAGGGGTCCTCGAGCTCGATCTCCTTGGCGATGGACACGCCGTCGTTGGTGATGGTGGGGGCGCCCCACTTCTTGTCGAGCACTACATTGCGGCCCTTGGGGCCGAGGGTCACCTTGACGGTGTCGGCGAGCTGGTTGAGCCCGCGCTCCATTCCGCGACGAGCCTCCTCGTCGAAGGCAATGATCTTTGCCATGTGGGTGTATTCCTCCAGTTATGACGTGGTAGACAGCGGGCGCCCGCGACGGACGGCCTGGGCAGCGTGTGATTTCACACGCCCGCGCAGGCCTCACCTACTGACCGGTGTTTATCACCCCGGGCGACGAGTTTGGCACTCGTTGCCCTAGAGTGCTAACCGGTATTCTGGCACTCGGGAGGCGAGAGTGCAAGCAGCCTGGCTCGAAGTTGAGCCAGGGCGGCGCAAGGAGGAGCTCCTACTCCTCGCCCGCCTCTTCACCGGCGTCGTCCCCCGCGCCTTCCTCGGCCGGGGCGGGCCAGGCGATGGCGGACTGCAGCACCACCGTGATGTCGGAGTCTGCCTGCGCGTGTTCGATGACGTTGGCCGGGTCGATGCCCAGCCCGGCGGCGACGGCGTGGGCGGGGCAGGCCGTCTTCGCGAAGGTGAACGTGGACGAGGCG
>WRIF01000278.1 GCA_009782865.1 Promicromonosporaceae bacterium | reverse complement strand
CGCCGCGTGGCCACCATCTCCATGGTGCACGAGTTTCTCTCGCAGACGCTCGACGAACAGGTGGAACTCGATGGCATGCTGCAGCGGGCGCTCCGCCTCACCGCCGACGTCGCCACCACCGGCACCTCCGTGTCCACCAAACAGAATGGCTCATTCGGCCTGGTGCCCGCGCAGGACGCCACCCCCCTCGCCCTGGTGCTGACCGAACTGGTCACCAACGCCGTAGAGCACGGCTTCTCCGACGGCCGAGAGGTGGGCAACGTGACCATCGACGTCGAGCGCCACGGTTCGGCCCTCAAGGTGCGGGTCGCCGATGACGGCGTTGGCCTGGCGGCCGCCGACATCTCCGATGCCGGGAAGGTGGCCCGCTCCGGGCTGGGCAACCAGATAGTGCGCACCCTGATCGAAAACGAACTGGGCGGCTCCATCAACTGGGAAGCCGGCCCCGCCGGCGGCACGCAGGTGGTCATCGAGGCCAAGCTGCGCGACGGCGCCCGCAACTAGCCGGCGTCGTACCTAGCCGGCGCTGGCTCGATGCTCTCGCCAGCGCCCCGGCACCATGCCCATTGCGCGCCGGCGTCGTTCCTAGCCGGCGCTGGCTCGATGCTCTCGCCAGCGCCCCGGCACCATGCCCATTGCGCGCCGGCGTTAGCCGGCGCGGCGGGCCCGGGCGGTGCGGCGCTTCAGGGCGCGACGCTCGTCCTCAGACATGCCGCCCCAGACGCCCGCGTCCTGACCGGACTCGATGGCCCACTTCAGGCAGGTCTCCATCACGGGACAGCGACGGCAGACGTTCTTGGCCTCTTCGATCTGAAGCATCGCGGGGCCGGTGTTGCCGATAGGGAAGAACAGTTCGGGGTCTTCGTCGAGACAGGCAGCGTTGTGACGCCAATCCATGAGAACTCCTCGGGTGCCGGTTGAGATCGCGCATCACAAGACCCTCGGGACAGGAGTTCAGGGCCACGCGCTCTCAACGTCGTATATGACTTGATTGGTATAAGGGTTTCACCGATCCCGTCACCGCACAAGAGGTGTGGAAAAACAGTTTCTGGTCGTATCGAATCGGTTCGATTGTCACGGGGGCGTTTACGCAGGTCAGCACGGAAAACCCTGGGGCAGACGGAATCCCGGCCCCAAAGGGGTAAGAAACGTCACATCCGCGCCAAACGTCGCTCAGGGCGCGCCAGGCGGGGCGGCTACCTGACACTCGGCCGGGCCTCCGGCACCCATCCAGACCCCTCGCCCCGGGGTGGGGGGCAGGCCGGCCAGGCGGGGTGGGACTCCGAGCATCTGATCGGCGGCCGGGTCTCCCGTCGCCAACAGCAGCCGGGGGCCGAAACGGGCGGCCATTCCCGCGAGCCCGGCGCCCTCCGCCGTCACGGCCACCGCCAGCCCGACGGCCCCAAGGGCACCGGCCAAGGGGTCGGCACCGGGCAGGAAGAGCACCTCGCGCAGCGCCTCCAGGCCGTCGATCAGGAGGAGCGTTGGCCCTGGCAGGGGACAGGCGCCCAGGGTGGTCAACAGGGAGGCGGCCGCCACCGGGTCGGCGCTGGAGGCCAGGGTGACGGCGGGGCCGAGCCGCTCAAACTGGGGCAGCGAGCGGCGATCCGCCAGCACCTGTACCCGCCAGCCGCCGCCCCGCCCCGGCGGGGCGAGCCCCTCGGTGTTCGGTACCTGTGCGCCCGGTACCTGTGCACCTAGTGCCGGTGCGCCCAGCCCGGGTGAACCCAGCGCCTGCGCCCCCGGTTCTTGTCCGCCCTGTTTCTGTGCGCTCAATGCCCGCAGACTCAATGCCCGCAGACTCAATGCTTGTGAACTCGGTGTCTGCGCGGACAGTGCCTGCGCGGCCAGGGTGACCAGGGCCGTGGTGCGGCCCGAGCGCGCCCTGCCGATCACCGCCAGGGGCCCCTCGTCTGGCCGCCAGGTGACGGCCTGGCGGGTTTGGGCGGCGGGAAGGTCAGCGAGGGCGAAGGGCAGGGCTTCGTCGGTGGGGCGCGGGAGGTCTGTCACGGGGATCACCGGTGGCAGTGCTGGCAGCCACAGCGGCGCCCAGAGGGTGGGCGAATGGGCCTGACGCGCCCGCTCCACCAGGCGCACCGCCGGGCTCCTTACGGGGCTCCCCGCTGTGTCCTTCCCGGAGTCCTTCACTGAGTCCGCCACCGAGCCCTTCCCGGATCCCTCCATGGAACTCTCCTGGAGGCCCCCCAGCGACGCGGGGTTCCCCGCGAAGCTATCCACCGGTGCGGGGCCTGCGACGGGCGGGGGTGCTTGCGGTGGCTCTCCCATCTCCGCCCAGGTGGGGGCGCGGCGCACCTCGACCTTCTCGGCCCGCTCGGGGGCATCGGCGTAGGCGCACTGCAGGAGGCGGGGAGGCGCGGAGCCGACCCGGAGTACGGCCCGGCCGGGCCGGCCCGGGCTGAGGCTCGCGGCCAGGGGGGAATCGATAACGTCGTGGGAGTCGCCCACCCCCACCACCCGCAGGCAGAGGCGGGCCGTCACATTGGCCCGCATCTCCGCCGAGACCGCTCCCGCCGGGCGCTGGGTGGCCAGCACCAGGTGAATGCCCAGGCTGCGCCCCTGCGCGGCGATGCGGAGGAGGGAGCCCAAGCGCTTGTCCAGTTCCTCGGACAGGGTGCGAAACTCGTCGATCACCACCAGCAGGCGGGGAAGCGTCCCCGCCGGCAGGCCGGAGAGGTGGGGGACGCCGTGGGTCAGGAGCACCTGCTTGCGGCGGCGCACCTCGGCGTGCAGCCCGTCCAGGCAGCGCGATGCCCCGCCGAGGTCGAGGTCGGTGACCTGGCCCAAGACGTGCGGCAGGCGGGGGCAGGGGCCGAAGGAGGCGCCGCCCTTGAAGTCGATCAGGGCCATGGCCAGCGCCGCGGGGGAGTGCTGGGAGGCCAGCGCCAAGATCAGGGACTGCAGCAGCTCCGACTTGCCTGAGCCGGTAGTCCCGGCCACCAGCAGGTGGGGTCCCTGTGACAGCAGGTCCCAGGTCACCGTCTGCCCCTGGGTATCGATGCCGAGCGGGACCCGCCACGGCCCCGCCTCCCTTCCGTCGCCCGGCGCCGGCCACCGCCCCGCCGGCAGTCCCGACGGCGACCCCGAAGGCGATCTCGAAGGCGATCCCGAAGGCAGCGCCGAACCTCGCCCCGGTGCCAGGCCCGGCGGTGATCCCGAAGGCGGCGGTGAACCTGACGCCGATGAACCTGGCACCGGCGAACCTGATTCCAGCTCCGATCTGGGTGCCGGCAGTGACCCTGATTCCAGTAGCGA
>WRIF01000277.1 GCA_009782865.1 Promicromonosporaceae bacterium | reverse complement strand
GGCGGGTGCGGGGCCCCCTGCCGGGCCCCGTCGGCCTTGACCCCCGGCCCCCCACCCCCCCGGCGGAGGGCCCGCGCCCCCTGCCGGGGCACGCCCGCCGCTTCGCCCGGCATCGCCTTGCCAAGGTGATCGGCGCAGGCGTCGCCGCCGCCCTCGCCTTCGGGGTGGCCGGCGCGACGACGGCCGCCATTCGGATCACCGGCAACATCGACGCGGTGGACGCCAACCGCATCATGGAAGACCACGGTATCCAGCGTCCCGAGGTACCCGATCCCGTCGACCCCAACGCGGGGCAGCCCCTCAACATCCTGGTGATGGGCTCGGACTACCGCGGCGAAGAGGAAGACGACGACGATGTGGAGGGGCAGCGCGCCGACTCGACGATGATCCTGCACCTGAGCGCCGACCGCTCCAGGGCCTACGCCGTCTCCATCCCCCGCGACACGATCGTCGACGTGCCGTCGTGCCCCACCACCTCGGATATCGTCATCGCCCCGCGCTCCGGCGTGCGCTTCAACGCCGCCTTCGCCCTCGGATATGACATCGGTGGGGACGTCGGGTCCGCCGCGATCTGCACCATGACCACAGTCGAGCAGTTCACCAACATTCGGCTCGACGGCTACATAGTGATGGACTTCATCGCCTTCCGCAACATGATCGATGCCCTGGGCACGGTCACGGTCTACATCGACCGACCGATCAACGACCGGATGACCGGGCTGCGCCTCGACCCCGGCTACATGCGCATGGGCGGCACCACTGCCCTGAAGTACGCGCGGGCCCGCTACGGCATCGGTGACGGCTCCGACCTGCAGCGCATCGAACGGCAGCAGGGCCTGATGATGGGCATCGTCAACGAGGTGTTGGGCTCCAACCTGCTGCTCGACACCCCGCGCCTGCTGCGCTTCCTGGCCGCCACCACCGACTCGATGTCCATGAGCTCTAACTTTGCCTCGATCAACGGCCTGGCCGGGCTCGGCTTCTCCCTGCGGAACATCCGCCCCACCAACATCGAGTTCGAGATGGCCCCCATTGCCATCAACCCCGCCAACCACAACACGGTGATCTTCACCGCCGATGCCGAGCGGGTGTGGACCAACCTGCGCCATGGCTGGCCCCTTGACACGCCCGATGGCGGGCCGGTTGCCGCCGGCCTGTCCGGCCCTGCCGACCCCAGCGACTCGACCGAGGAGGCCAGCCAGTGAGTGAGCGGCGCGTTCCCCCTCCGCCGTCGTTCACGCCCTCGGGCGCGCGACGTCCCCCCGCCAGTGGCGCCACCGAGGTGGAGGGCGGCAGCAATGCCGGGGTGCCCGCCTCCGTGCCGGTTGGCGGCGTTGGCGGCGCCTCGGGCTCCCTGCCGCGCGTGCGCCGCACCTCCTCCGGACAGGTTCCCGCCGCCCCGCCCCCCGCTCCCGGACCTAGCCGTCGTTCGGTGCGGCAGGCACCGCCCCGCGCGGTGAACTCACCGGGCACCACCCCCGCCTCCTACCAGCCCGCCTCCCCCGGCCAGGCGGCGCCGTCGCTGTCCCCCCGCACCACCGCGCGGCCCACCCCCGTCCCGGCCCAGGGCACCCTCGGGAGTGCGCAGATTCCAGGCACGGCGCTCTACCCGGCTGGGCGGCCCCCTGCCGTCGGGCACACCGCTTCGACACAGGTGCCCCCATCGGCGTCGTATGGCGACGCCCCTCCCGCAACCCCGCCCGGCCTGCTTGACGGGTCCGAACCGCCGCGCGTCAAGAAGCGCCGTCGCCCGCTGCGAATCATCTCCCTGGTCCTGGCGCTGCTCCTGGCCTGGCCAGTTGGCCTGGCGATCTATGCGCGCATGTCGCTGCAGACCGTTGACGCCCTGTCCGGCGCCCCGGCCACGCCCGGCACCACCTTCCTGCTGGCCGGCTCGGATGCCCGCGGCGAGGGGGGAATCGACGACGACACCGAGGGCGCCCGCACCGACACGATCCTGTTGCTGCACCAGCCGACGTCAGGCCCCACCGCGCTCATCTCCATCCCGCGCGACACGCTGGTGGACATCCCCGGCCGCGGCCAGAACCGGGTGAACGCCGCCTACTTCTTTGGTGGCCCGTCCCTGCTGGTCGAGACGGTCGAGGGCCTGACCGGGATGACCATCGACCACTACATCGAGATTGGCTTCGGCGGGCTCGACTCCGTGGTCAACGCGCTGGGCGGCATCGAGCTGTGCTCTGATCTCGATGTTCACGACGTCATGTCCGGGATGATCTGGACCCCCGGCTGTCGCCCGGTCAATGGCACGGAGGCCCTGGCGTTTGCCCGGATGCGCTACTCCGATCCGCTGGGCGACATCGGCCGCACCGACCGGCAGCGGCAGATGATCGGCGCCATCACCCGCGACCTCCTGGACCCCACCCTGTTGGTGATGCCTTGGCGGCAGGTGCAGCTGATCAACTCGGGCACGGACGCGATCACGGTCTCCTCGGGCACCGGCGCCCTGGGCCTGGCCCGCCTGATGCTTGCATTCCGCGCCGCCAATGGCGAGGGCGGCGTCACCGGTGTCCCGCCGATCTCCAACATGGGCCACCGCGTTCCCGGGGTGGGTTCCACCGTGTTGCTCAACCCGAACACCGCCCCGCAGTTCTGGATCGACATCCGCGATGGCAACCTAGAGCCGGGCGTCGTCGGCCTGCACTGAGGCCGGGATGCCTCCCGGGCACCGGGCCTGCCGGGGGCCGAGGCCTGCCGGGGGTTGGCGCTGACGGGAAGGGTTACCCCGCCTCGCCGCGAAGCAGGGCGGCGGCGGCGCGGGCGCGCTCGCGCACCGTCTCCAGGTCGGTTCCACTGACGTTCACGTGGGCGAGCTTGCGGCCCGCGCGAATCTCCTTGCCATAGAGGTTGACCTTGGCCTCGGGGAAGCGCGCCAGGAGTTCTGGTAGCGCGTCGGTGAGGGAGGGCAGGGTCGAGCCGAGGACATTGGCCATGACGGTCCACCTGGCGACCGGCTCGGTGGAACCGAGCGGCCAGTCGAGCACGGCCCGCAGATGCTGTTCAAACTGGCTGGTCACCGCGCCATCGATGGTCCAGTGTCCGGAGTTGTGGGGGCGCATCGCCAGCTCGTTGATGTACACCTGCGGGGTGCCCGCGGCGTCTGGCGCCTCGAAGAGTTCGACCGCGAGCACGCCGGTGACATCGAGCCGGGTGGCGATGGTCTCGGCGAGGTGACGCACCTCGGCCTCACGGCCCGCGGGGAGGCCCGGCGCCGGCGCGATCACCTCCGAGCAGACGCCGCCGCGTTGAATGGACTCCACCAC
>WRIF01000276.1 GCA_009782865.1 Promicromonosporaceae bacterium | reverse complement strand
CCGCGACCAGCGTCATGACCGTCCCGATCATGCCCCCGCTCTCGGCTCCCGCCTCCGGGTTCAGTTCCGGGACGTACTCGCCGGCCTGGCCCGCGATCGGCGGGGAGGCCCCCGCCAGGGCCGAGGCGATCCGTTCGACGAGCACCTCCTCACCGACCCCGGGTTCGCCCCACACGGCGAAGTGCGGCACCAGCCCGTCCACTACCACCAGGTTGTCTGCGAAGGCGGGCTCCAGAAACACCATGGTGGCGCCCGCCTGCGGGTTGGGGAGGGTCACCTCGCCGACGATGGTCTTGTCCTGGTTTTGCCCGGAGAGGATCACCGTGGCGGTGTCGCCGACGGCCAGGCCGGATGAGGCCAGGGTGCTTGCCTCCACCGCCATCTCCCCAGGGCGTTCGGGCAGCCTGCCGTCGGTGACTTCGCCAGAACTCTCCGCGGCGAGGGCCGACATGGCCATGCTAGGTGCCATCGTGGACTGCACGGGGGTGCGGTCGGCCCCAATCAGCACCAGGGGCACGGTGCCAGCGGTGGCCGTGTCGGCCACGCCTTCGACCGCCATGATCTGCTCGCGCAGGTCGGCGGAGATGTGGTTGCGACCGTGGGCGGAGGTCTCGTTGGCCCCCACCACCAGGGCCTCGTAGTGGTTCCAGGTGTCGGCGATGCCCTGGAAGGTGGCGTCGAGGGAGGCGCTCAGGCCGAGCGTGCCGGTCATGAACGCGACGCCCAGCACCACGGCCACGATGGCCATGATCGAGCGCCCGAGGTTGGCGCGGATGCCGCGCAGGGCTACCTTGCGCATCTCAGGCGACCCCGCTCAGGGCCAGGTCGTGCCGGGGCGTAGCCGCGCCCGCTGCGCGGCTGGTGAGCCGGCTCAGGGTGTCGAATACCTTCTGCGGGGTGGGGCTGACCACCTCGTCCACCAGGGCGCCGTCTGCCAGGAAGAGGGCGCGGTTCGCGTAGGAGGCCGCCACCGGGTCGTGGGTGACCATCACGATCGACTGCCCCAGGGTGTCCACCGAACGGCGCAGGAAGCTCAAGACCTCGGCGGCCGAGGTCGAGTCGAGGTTGCCGGTCGGCTCGTCGGCAAAGATCACGGCGGGCTGGCCGGCCAGGGCGCGGGCGCAGGCCACGCGCTGCTGCTGCCCACCGGAGAGTTCGGCGGGACGGTGGTCGAGGCGGTCGGCCAGGCCGACCGCGGCGACGACGGCATCCAGGTGCGCCTGGTCCGGGGCCACGCCGGCGATGTCGAGCGGCAGGGTGATGTTCTCTAGCGCCGTCAGGGTGGGGATCAGGTTGAACGCCTGGAACACAAAGCCGAGCCGGGTGCGGCGCAGCTTGGTCAGCTTGCGCTCACTCATGGAGGTCACGTCGATGCCGTCGACGCTCACGGTGCCGGCGGTCGGCTTGTCCAGCCCGGCCAGCACGTGCATGAGCGTGGACTTGCCGGAACCCGAGGGGCCCATGATGGCGGTGAACTCGCCGCGCTGGAAGTCGACGTCAACGCCGGCGAGGGCCTTGACCTCGGTGTCGCCCGAGCCGTAGACCTTGACCAGGCCGCGGGCGCTGGCGATGGGGGAAGTGGTGTCTGTTGTCATGGGTGCCAGGCTGCCGGACAAAGATGGCCTCGCGCTACTGGGTCATCCCCTGAATCGACCCGGAACTTGCCGCAGGCGCGAGGAGGGAAGGTGGGCGTTTCGCGTCGGGCGGTGGTGCGGATCGCGCGGGACTTGCCCCTGGACGGTCACGCGGGGAGGCATTGGACGCCATCGGCTGGGGCCGGCCGCCACCGACCGGAAGCAAGTTCCTAGGGGGAAACCCTGAGTGCCCGCGAGAGCCGGCGGGCAGGGCGGGCAGCATAACGGACAGGAAGCGGATCACAGCGGGGCCCGGCAGCCGCACCTGGGGTGCCAGGCCCACCGGCGGAGCGACGGCGTCGCCTGCGGGAGGGCCAACTCTAGGGACGCCCCGGCCGTGGCGGGGGTGAGCCCGTCGAGGAAGGCGAGTACCTGCGCCGCCGCCAGCGCCGCCGCCACCGCGCTCAGGGCGGTCTCCTCCCTGCCTCGCCACTGCGCCTGGCGCAGCTGCCGGGCGACATCGGGCCACCGCTGGTCGGCGTCGGCCAGCGTCAGATCGCGGCAGTTGAGGCAGGGCGTCTTGCCCGGAATCACCAGCGGCCCCACCGCCGCCTCCGCCTCCCCCAGGCAGACCAGCAGGTGGGGAAGGGCCGCGGCCTGGGGGCCCAGGTAGGCTGCCGGGGACGGGGCCGGCCCGGCAACCAGCACCAGCATCGCAGGGCGGCCGGCTCCTCCCACCAGCACCCCGGGCGCCTGCGCGGACAGCAGGCCTTGGAGGCAGGGGAGGCGTGGCCTTCCCAGGTGGCAGGCGGCGTAGCCGCCGTCGCCGAGGTCCGGCTGACCCACCAGGCGCCGGTCGGAGACCACCAGCCTGCCCACCCCGGCCGTTGCCAGATGCAGGGCGATGGCGGCGCCGAGGCGGCCGGCCTCGCTCAGGGCGACGGCGGACCTGGCGCGCCTCGCCAGGGTGGCCCTGCCGTCGCCATCGGCTCGTAGCAGGCCGAGGCTCCTGGCGTCGTCGGGCGAAACCGCCAGGGTGGGGCGGCGGGCCTGCCCCTGCCCGGAGCGGCGGGGGAATTCCCCCCGCCGCAGGACCTCCACGATGGCCGCCTGCCGCTCGGGGGACACCCCGTGACGCCGGGCGCCGACGCCGCTGCCGAGGGCCGCCCGGGTGGACAGTTCACACAGCCAGCTCACCTCCGCGGGGAGCAGCCCACCCAGGCACAGGGCCCAGCGCGGGTTGAGGCCCACCTGCACCTGATCGTCGTCGCGCTGAAGGATCACGGTGCCGGGTCGAAGCAGCAGGTTGCGGTCGCGGGAGGCCATGCCAGCCACGCTGCCGCCGCCGCTGGCGGGCCGTCAAGGCCAGATTCCGCCACGCGGACACCTCCCGCCATTAGGGTGTCGGCATGGATTTGGCGGTGGAGGTGCGGCGCTCGCGGCGGCGGACGCGCACGGTGAGTGCCCGGTACGACGGGGGCAGGCTGATCGTCTCGATTCCCGACCGCATGACCCGGGCCCAGGAGCGGGCGTGGGTCGAGAAGATGAGGGAAGACTTTCTGCGCAAGCGCGCCAAGGCGCGCCCCACCGACGAGGCCCTGCACCAGCGCGCCCGGGCGCTGTCGCGCCAGTATCTGCGGGGGCGGGCGGTGCCGTTGTCGGTGCGGTGGGTCACCAACCAGAACTCCCGGTGGGGGTCGTGTACCCCCGCCGAGGGCACCATTCGCCTCTCCCACCGCCT
>WRIF01000275.1 GCA_009782865.1 Promicromonosporaceae bacterium | reverse complement strand
TCGGCGAGGCGATCGGCTTCCTCGGCGACCACCGCACCATCTTCAAGATCATCGCGGGCCTCGTCACCGCCGTCTTCGTCCCGGCCATGGTGAAGTCGGCCAGGGCCTCCATCGCCTCCTCTGCTGCCAGTGTCAAGGCCTGGGTCACCCAGACTGCCGCAGCCGCTTCCTCGGCCGCCGAGACCGCCGCCATCGCCGGGCTCTACGTGCTCGACTGGATCAAGATGGCCGCAGGCGCGGTCGTCAACGGCGCCATCGTGATCGGCCAGTGGCTGGCGATGGCCGCCACCGCCGTGGCCCAGGCTGCCGTGATGGCCGCCGCGTGGCTGGTCTCGCTGGGACCGGTGACCCTGGTCATCGCAGCGATCGTCGCCGTCGGTGTCGCCCTGGCGCTGCTGTGGGCCAAGAGCCAGAAGTTTCGCGACATCGTCACCGGCGCCTTCAACGCGGTGAAGGTTGCCGCGCAAGCCGTGTTCGGGTGGATCAAGTCGAACTGGCCGCTGCTGCTCGCGATCCTCGCAGGTCCCATCGGCCTGGCCGTCCTGGCCATCGCCCGCAACTGGGACAAGATCAAGGCCGGGTTCTCCAACGCCCTCGCGGCCATCAAGAGCGCGGTCGCCAAGGGCATGGCCGCGGTCGGAGCCGCGATCTCGGCGGGCCTGAACAGCGCGGTCAACTACGTGCGCGGCCTGCCCGCCAAGATCGCCGCCTTCGCAGGCGACATGCTCGCCAAGGGCAAGCACCTGGGCTCCTCGCTGATCAACGGCCTCCTCGACGGGCTGAAGGGCGCGGGCGGCATGGTGTCCGACCTGGCCGCCTCGATCAAGGGCGCGATCAACTCCGCACTGCACCTGCCGGTCGTCATCAAGGGCCCCGGCCCGCTGCCCGACTTCAAGATCCCCGCGTTCGCCGCAGGCACCCGCAACTTCGCCGGTGGCTACGCCCTGGTCGGCGAGCGCGGCCCGGAGGTGGTGCGGCTGCCGCGCGGCACCGACGTGTTCCCCGCGGGCGCCACCCAGCAGATGCTCGGCGGCTCGACCGCGGGCTCGGCGATGACCGCAGCCGACGCCCGCCTCATCGCGCAGGAGTTGGCCGCCGTGCTGGGTGCTCCACGGATCGTGAACGTCACCGTCCCCACCGATGACCCGACCGCTGCCGCCATGGCGGTCGTCAACCGGCTCGCGACGGTCTGAGGAGGCCCGGGGCATGTACGACGGCTACTGGACCTACGACGGGGTCGAGATCATCAACGTCGCCCGGCTCATGGCCTACCGCGACAACGGCGTCACCCCGCCGGGGGTCAAGATCGAGGACTGCACCTCGGTGTGCGACGGGCTGTCCGAGGCCCTGGGCCACGGGCCCTACCGCACCCCGCTGCTCGATGCGCCGCCCTGGTTCAGCGTCAACGACCCGGCCTCGGCCGACTTCGCCGGGGTGCTGCCGCTGGAGATCACCGGCACCGACGGATCGGTGCGCACCGTGCAGATGAACGACGCCGTCATGGGTGGCGCCCGCCCCTCGCGACCCCAGTACGGGGCCCGGACCATCGGTGTCACCGCGCTGCTGCTGGGCCGTACGACGGCCGGTGTGCAGGCCGGGCTGACCTGGCTCACCTCGGCTCTGCACCAGGGCTGCGCCGGAGGCGACTGCGGCGGCGCCCGCCTCACGGGCCTGACGGTGTGCCCCGACATCGTCTCCGGCCAGGTCGACCCCACCAGCCCGCAGATCGTCAAGAACGCCTACACCGACATCGCCCAGTTCACCACCTCCGGCATCCACGCCCCGATCGGGCCAGAGACCGGACGCAACTGGGCGGTCAACCCCTCGGCCGAGTACGGGCTGGCCGGGATCTCGGTCCCCTCCTACCTCGACGCCACCGGCACCCCGACCAACCTGCCGCCCGGCGCCCTGGCGACCGTCCCGACGACCGACTCCAACGCCTCTGGCTCCGCGGTCTTCCAACTCACCACCCCGCCCTCACCGGCCGCCGGGCCGCTCTACGAGTGGCACTACCTCACCCCCGCCATCGACACCTCCGCCGACCCGACCGACCCCGACGTCGAGGGCAACCCGTGGATCGTGCGCTGGGTCGACTCCGGCATCAACGCGGTCGCCCAGTGGCGCGTCGAGGACGACGAGGACCGGGTCGTCAACGTCCTGTTCAACGAGGACCCCGCCATCGGCTGGGAGGCGGGCCCCGCGCTCGCCGCCCTCACCCAGGGCCCGATCCCCGGCGGCCTGGGACCGAGCGAGGGCAGCGGCTACGCCGTGCTCACCGTCGGCGACGCCTCGACCCCCACCGAGCCCGACGGCGGCGCCACCACGGTGCTGCTGCGCCAGTACGTGCCCCTGCCTGCCGGGATGGCCGAGCCGACCGGCGTACCGCAGACCGAGCCCCGCTTCTGGGTCGACGCCTCCGCGATCGTCTCGGGCACCGACGGCACGCCGGTCACCGTCCGGGTCTCCCAGGTCGAGGGCATCGGCGGCGAGACGGCCGAGTTCACCGCCGCCTCCACCCACTGGTCCTACGTCCCGGTCTCCTCGGCCGAGACCGGGTTCACCATCGCCAACGGCGGCGTGTGGGTCACCGTCGAGGTCGACGTCGACACCCCGACCGGCACGGTGGTCCAGGTCGACCGGCTCTCGCTGCGGCTGGTCTACATGAACGTCACCTCCGTCCCCGAAGCGGGCGCTCCCCTGGCCGAGCGTGTCTCGGCCTACGTCCAGCCGCCCGGTGTCCCCGTACGGCTCTCGGCCCTGGTCGGCACCGACGAGACAGGCGCCACCACCGCGACCTACCAGTGGGACGGCGTGCTGTGGCGGCCCGGTGAGATCACCACCCCGGCCCAGTTCCTGCTCGGCGATGCGGGCACCTTCGAAGCCGACCCCGGCTGGGCGCAGGCCTGGCGGGCCGAATCCAACTCCTCGCTCCCGATCCGCTCCAACGTCCACGCGATGGGCTCCAGCGGGGAGGACATCGGTAGCCAGGGCTGGTCGTTGCTGGCCCAGCAGGGCTCCGGCACCGGGGTCCGCTACGGCGTGGTCGACCTGGTCGACTACGTCAACGGGCCCGGCACCTACACCGCCCGCGGCTACGCGTTCGTCCCCACCTCGGCAGCGTTGAACCAGGGCCTGTCGGTGCTGCTCAACGGCACCCAGATCGCGGTCGCGCTCACCGCGACCAAGACCGCGTGGACGCCGCTCACCTTCACCTTCACCATCCCCGACGCCACCGTCATCAGCACCCTGACGATGCACGCCACCAGCACCGCCGCCTCGACGGCGAACATGATGTGGCTGGACAACATCGAGATCG
>WRIF01000274.1 GCA_009782865.1 Promicromonosporaceae bacterium | reverse complement strand
CCCTTTCATGGGTGATGAGGTCGTCCAACCAGCGCACCTCGCGCTCGACCTTGTCTAGGCCGTGGCGCTGCAGTTCGGCCGAGTATTCGTCGAGCCGATGGCGGGTGCGAGCTGCGGACTGGCGGACCGCCTCGAGACGTTCGGTGAGCCGGCTGCGCCGGCCCTCCAGAATCCTTAGGCGGGTTTCGGCATCCGTCTGCCCAAACAGGGCGAAGCGGACGTCGAAGTTTTCGTCCTCCCAGGCGGCCGGGCCGCTGGAGGAAAGCAGGTCGGCCAGGTAGTCCCGGCCAAGCAGGGTGAGTTCGTAGACGATGCGCGAGCGCGTCGGCTTGGTGGCCGCGGCGCTCGCGGTCCGGGTGCGCCGTGGGGTCGCAGACTGTTCCAGCCCCGCCAGCAGGCCTCGCTCTTGCAGGGCGCGCAGCGCCGGATAGAGCGATCCGTAGGAGAAGGCGCGGAAGGGGCCGAGCAGTTCTCCGAGTTGCTTGCGCAGTTCGTAGCCGTGCAGCGGCGAGGAGTTGAGCAGGCCGAGGATGGCGGTCTCAAGCACGGTCGAGCGACTGCGCATGCACGCCTCCTTTTGGCCGGGGTAGGGGTTGGCGGTAGGGTGCCTGACGGCTATTCGCCGGGCGTTACCGTTGTTCTATCGCCCAGATGTATCGACTCGATACATCTGATGCTGAGAAGAGACTGTAGACGTTCGGCGCCAGTCATGCAAGCACCCTGTCCGATCGTTTAGGGTCGAGGGGTGGCAGACCTGCCCGGGCAAGGAACCGGCGGCCCGCTCAAGGGAAGACAACTTCGGAGGGAATGTGGCCAGAGAGTCAAGCCGTCGCCAGGGTGGGGTTCCGCTACCCAGGCGGAAGCGCTGGAACTACCCGCGCAAGGGCAAGAACTGGTTCATGCGCTGGGTTCCCTCCTGGCGGATAGTGCTGGGAACCTTCCTCTTCTTCCCCTTCTTCGGCGCCGGCGCCTTCTTCGCCGCCTGGACCACCATCCATGTTCCCGCCGACCTCGACAACATCGAGAATCAGGTCACCACCATCTACTTCTCCGACGGGGTGACCGTGATCGGCACCCTGCAAGAGGAGCGGCGCATCCTGGTCACGCTCGACGAGTTGCCCGCCTTCGTGCCAGGGGCGGTGGTGTCCTCCGAAGACGCCTCCTTCTGGACCAACCCGGGGGTGGATTTCCGCGGCCTGGCCCGCGCCCTGGTCAACAACCTGCGCGGCAACCCCACGCAGGGCGGCTCGACCATCACCATGCAGTACATCGAGCGCACCAAGACCGACCAGAACTCCGGCATGATGGACAAGGCCCGCGAGGCGATCATGGCCCTGCAGGTGACGCGCACCACGCCCAAGGAACAGATCCTGGAGTCCTACCTCAACACCATCTACTGGGGTCGCGGCAACTTCGGCATTGAGGCGGCGGCGCAAAGCTACTTCGGCAAGTCGGCCGCCGACCTCACCCCCTCCGAGGCCGCGCTGCTCGCCGGCATCCTGCCCAGCCCCAACAACTGGGACCCGGACGTCCACCTCGCCCAGGCCGAGCGCCGCTGGATCCGCTCGATCAACCGCATGCTCACCTACGGGTACATCACCCAGGAGGAGCGCGACGCCGCCGCCTTCCCGGACTTCCTGCCCCGGCCCGAGCGCACCAACACCCTTGGCGGGCAGGCCGGCTACCTGGTGCGGCTGGTGGAGGAGGAGCTGCGACAGACCGAGACGTTCGCCGACAACCCGGGCCGGATTCGCACCCACGGCCTGCGCATCGTCACCACCATCGACGCCGACCTGCAAGACCTGGCCGTCGAGATCGGGCATTCCCCCTTCCAGGACGAGGAGGACCCGGCCGACCCCGGCCTGTCGGTGGGCATCGTGGCCATGGACCCCCACACCGGGGCGGTGCGCGCCATCTACGGCGGATTCGACTACCTGAGCCGGCCGTTCAACTTCGCCTCCCAGGGCGCCGTGCAGGGGGGGTCAACCTTCAAGCCCTTCACCCTGATCGCCGCCCTGGAGCAGGGACACACCCTGGACGAGGTGTGGAACGGCGACTCAGGGATAGAGATCCCGGGCTGGGATTCGACCAGCAACCTGCGCAACTTCGGCAACCAGAGCTTCGGGCAGATTGACCTGGTGCGCGCGATGGAGCAGTCGGTCAACACCGTCTACGGCGCCCTGAACATCGAGATCGGCCCGGAGCACACCGCCGAGGTGGCCCATCGCCTGGGCGTGCCGGAGTCCGTGGACATCGCCCCGTTCGCCTCCAACGTCTTGGGCACCGCCGCCCTGTCCCCCCTCGACCTGGCCACCGCCTACGCGACCATGGCCAACGGCGGTATCCGCGTCACCCCGCACATCGTCTCCACCGTCCACGGCCTCGACGGCACCCTGCTGTACGAGGCCCCGCCGGTCGGTGAACGGGTGTTTGAGGAGGAGGTGATCCTGGCCAACAACCACGCCCTGCAGGCGGTGGTCCGCAACGGCACCGGCCGCACCGCCATGGAGCTGACCGGCCCGGGCGGCCAGCAGCGACCGGCGGCCGGGAAGACCGGCACCTCCCAGAACAACACCTCGACCTGGTTTGCCGGCTTCGTGCCGCAGCTGGTCACGGTGGTGGGTCTGCAGCAGGAGAACGATGGCGCCATCGAGCGCATCACCCCGTTCGGGCAGTGGGCCCGGCGCGGCCAGGAGATCGGCTCTACCACCTTCCCCATCCGGGCATGGACCGACTTCATGCAGGGAGCCCTCGAGGACGAAGAGGTGGAGCAGTTCCCGGCCTGGCAGGCGCCCGAACCGATCGAGGTGCCCGACTGTTGGAACTCCGCCGGCGAACTGATCCCCTGCCCGGCCGAGTGCCTGCCCGAGCTCGACTGCTTCTATCAGCCGCCGGCCTCCACGGCCCACATTCCGTTTGGCCTGGTTGGCGGCCAGCTGGAAGACGTCCGCCTGGTCCTCGAGGCCCTCGGGTTCACGGTGGAGGTGGAGGAGGTGGCGGCGCCTCAACCGGAGGCGGCTCCGGCTGACTCATATCAAGCGGCATATCCTGTGAATCTTCATAAAACGGCGGATAATCCGGCTCGTCCTGGGGCGGCGGCCGGTTGTCTTTCTCCGGGCTTTGTTGAGGGGGTGGTAAAGGCGGCGGTTCAGATCGTGCAGCTTGCGGATCCGCCATATTGTCCAAAGATATATCAGGCACAGAGGTTTCATCAATAAGGGGAAGCTCATCATCAAAGATCATATCTTCGTCTTCTTCCACTTCCATCTCGGGATCTTCGATAAAGAGCGCTTCTGTCTCTTCATCCATTACAATGG
>WRIF01000273.1 GCA_009782865.1 Promicromonosporaceae bacterium | reverse complement strand
CGCTCACATGATCCGGCCTGGCCTCAGCCAACATCCTCAGCGCCTTGTGGCGAAACTCCGGCGCATACATCGTTCCCATGATCCCCATCCTTCCCGACAGGTAAACACGGAACTAAACCCAGGGCAATTCAGTCAGAAGCGGTGGCGAACCGCCAGCCCATGGTTTCCCTGGACGCTTCGGCGTGCAGGTTCCAGCGGGTCCAGGTTGAGCGGCGTTCACCGACCCGCTGCATGACAGCCGTGCCGAGGTTGTCGATCACGTTGAGAGGGACGTCGTCGGCGCGGATGATGAGAGCATCACCGGCTGAGATGACCTTCTGGGTCCAGGCGGTGGCATCCTCGCCGAGAAGGTCGGTGGCTCGCTCGCGCCATTCGGCGGTCAGGTCGGCCAGGGAGCGCAGCTGCTTCTCGGGTCTTGTGCTCAAGGTGGCTTGCTGGCGCAGCTGGATGATGGTTCGTTTGGTCGGCTGCCGCCCGTGGTCGATGACGTAGGCAGCGATCAGGTGGGCGGTCTCGGCCTCGATGTCGCTTGAGCGGATTGAGAACTCGCCGATCAGGTCTTCGCCGATGCCGGTGATTTCCCAAGCTGGGTTGCGGTCTTTGCCTCGGTCGCGGGTGCCCCAGGTCAGGTTGAACATGCGGGCAAGTTCGTCGGCCAGCGTGGCGTTGAACAGCTCCGATAGTGCGACTGTCGCGGCGTGCATCGGTCTGCCGTCGATGGCGCGCCACCTGCCGTCTTGGGCGGTGCAGGTCTTGTTCGAGATCAGGACGTGGCTGTGTAGCTGCGGGTCGCCGGTCCTTGAGTCCCAATGGTCGTAGACGGTGGCGAGCACACCGGTCGTGTCGGCTTGCGCTGCCGGGCCGCCGCGAGTC
The DNA here is from genome assembly GCA_009782865.1 of Promicromonosporaceae bacterium. Lineage (GTDB taxonomy): Bacteria > Actinomycetota > Actinomycetes > Actinomycetales > Cellulomonadaceae > Xylanimonas. The sequence goes on along the minus strand of WRIF01000273.1, from coordinate 2,446 downwards.
GAAGCGCCGATCCTTGTGGCGACCACTTCGCGTTCCATGAAGTCGATGACCTGCCCCACGGCGTTGTGGTGGGCTTGCACGATCAGCTCCTGGGTGCCGGCATCGGCCAGGCCCCAAAGGATTGAGATGGACTTGGGCACGGAGAAGGTGTAGTCGTATCCGGCGATGGTGCGGCGGGTGCCGCGCGCAGTCTCCTCGTCGGTGATCTGCTGCACGGCGGCTGCACGTTCGTCATCGTGCAATGCAGGGTCAAGGGCGGCTGCACGCTGGGTGATTCGTTGCTGCACGCTGCGGTGGTTCAGGTACGGGCGACCCAGGTCCTCGCCGGTGACTGGGTTGCAGCCCTGCCCGATCAGAAGCTTCAACTGCTGCTCGGTGACCACATCGCCATCGTGCAGAGTGTCGAGTTGCAGGGAGGCGATGCCGGAGCCGAGCCATGTGCCTGGCGGGCAGCCGACCTCGGTGTAGTAGCGGGTGAGCGGCGTTGACAGCGTCCGGTCGCCGTCGCCTGTTGCGACGGACTTCAGGACGTACTTGTAGCCGTCCCCGGCGGTGATCAGACGCATCGAAACCGTCATGTCGCAGCTCCCTTCCGAGTGGAAGGTGCGCGGCGGGTGCCTCGTCAGCAAGAAGTGTGACCGTCAAGGTTGGCTGGGCTGGGATGAGGGGGCGCGGCGGGCCACCTGACGGGAAGCGGATAACCGTAGGCTGGGCTGGTGACTTAACGATCCGCTGCGTCAATCGACTACATGGTGACAGCGGTCGGCTGAGGAGGCTCTATGCGCGGTGCAGGCACTCTGACGGGTGGCGTGTCACAGGTGACCGCCGCCACGTATGACTGGGCTGCGCTCTACCTCCGTCACCACAGGTCGATGCACAACGTTGCCCGCAGTGTGCTGCGCCAGGCAGGCCGTCCCGACCTGGCAGCAGACGCCGTGCATGACGCCATCGAATCAGTGATGGCAAACCCGCCCGACTGCATCGGGAGCGCCGAGGCCTTCCTGGTGCGCGTGGCGAAGAACAAGGCACGCGACATCGCCAAGTCTCATGCGGTCAGCCGTCGAGCTGATCTTGCAGAGGCTGACGGCACGACAGACGAGTTCGAAGCCGAGATCACCGGGCGCGTTGACCGTCAACGCTTGATCCACAGGCTTCGCCACGAACTGACCCTCCTGCCACCGCCAGAACGGCGCGTGATCGAGGAGGTCGTGATCAAGGAACGCACCGGAGCAGACGTAGCCTCAGAGATTGGATTATCTCCAGCCAGAGTCAGCCAGTTGAAGAAGGACGGGCTCAGACGGCTGCGGGGGAGGCTAGGAAAGGAAGCTTCATGAACGAGGGGCGCATCGACGCTGCTCTTGAGGCAGAGTTGGAGAGGCGCGCTGGACGAACTGTCAGCCGAGACGGAACCCACCTTCAAGTAGCCGAACAAGCCGAGGTTGACTCGCTTGTTGAGATTGCCGACCTGCTGTGGGAGGCGGCAGACCATGACCCTCCGCCCTTGGAAGACGATCCGACGGCGATCGTGCTTGGGTTGGTTCCTGATCCCGCGATCACTCTTGATGCGGGTGCTCTTCGGCGATGCCGGAAGGACGCGGGGCTGAAGACGAGCGAGCTTGCTGCCCGGTTGGCCGAGCGCGGTTGGCCGGTTGCCACTTTGGATGTGTTCGCCTGGGAGACCAAGAGCGCGAACGGGCTGTGCCCTGCCTTGATCCGCGCCATCGCCGAGACCCTCGACTGTCAGGTCGAGGACGTGACCGCACAGACAGTCTCTGTCATGGAGACAGCACTCGACAAGGTTGCCAAGGCGCCGTGGTTCGTGGGACTGGCTTGGCAGTGGGCGGGCCAGTTGGACATCACGTTCGGTGCGGCCCAATCGGCGCTGCTCGGGCACATGACCGCCACCGCCACCCGAGGCAGCGACCTGACTGAACTCCAATGGCGCGAGGTGCTGGAACACCTCGAACCCCACTCTCCCAACCGGCCATCGGTAGATGAATGAACTCTGACCAAGCAGTCGCCATGGCTCTCAACGGCATCGGCCCTGAGAGCCGTTCGGCGTTCGCCCACAACCCCTTCGGCGCCTTGCCCCACCTGGGTTTTACGGCGCGGCCAGTTGCTGCGCTAGGCGACGGTGTGCGCAGCAACGGCAGCTCCTGTCACGGCATGTCCTTCCTTGACGGCGGCGTCATCATGTATGCCCCCAGTCCCCACTCTCGGCGTGAGAACTTCACCGTGGCCCACGAGGTCGGTCACTTCCTGGTCGCCAAGCAAGAGGACATCCTCGACTGGCTGGGCGACCTGTCTGATCCCAAGCGCGCCCTTGAGACTGTGTGCGACCGGATCGCATCTGAGCTGCTGCTGCCGAGAATGCTGATCGACCAGGTGACTGGAGGTCAGGCTCCCTTGGCGGAACACGTCATCGCCCTGTTCGAGGCAAGCAACG
>WRIF01000272.1 GCA_009782865.1 Promicromonosporaceae bacterium | reverse complement strand
CGAGGGCACCACCAGACCGTCGTAGTTGGGATCGCCCGAGGCCACGGTGTGGTGGATCCAGGCCTCGGTGGCGGCGGGGACAAAGCCGGCCTCGGCCCGCACCAGGATGTCTGCCGAGGCCAGCGTGCCGCCTGTGATGACGGGTGAGATGGTGGACAAGACCAGGGCGGGGGTGCCAGCGGGCTGCGCCGTGGTGCTGGTGAAGAAGAGGTCCGAGACCGGGATGGGGGCCGCCGGGCGGATGTGCAGGCGATAGGGGACGGTCGACTTTTCCTCTGGATCGGACTGGGGGACCACCTGTCCGGTGATGAGGGAGAAGCGGGCGGGCGAGGCCTGGATCGGGTTGATAAAGGTGATCTCGTTGTTGATGGCGGTGGCCGGCTGGGGATTGCGCAGGCCCCCCTCGGCCTGCACCGCATCGGCGGGGATGTTGGCCGTCACCCGGGCGGAATCGTCCACCGCCACCCTCACCAAGAACTCCTGCCCGTACTTTCCGTCATTGCCGGGCAGCGGGGTGATCTCGACCACTCGCGGGTTGATGCGCGCGGGGTCGATGGTGTTGGGGGTGGCGTGTCCGGTGAGGACTATCGCCTCGGGGGGCAGCTCGCGCAGGGGAACCGACGAGGTCACCAGGAAGTCGAGGTAGCGCACCAACGTGGGATCCAGTTGCGTGGGCCCGTGGTCGATGGTCAGGTGGGGCGCACAGTTGCCCGTCAGCGGCACGGTGCGGCTGAGTTGGGAGCTGCGGGCCTGGGAGCCGGCCTCCACGTGGGTCTGGATCCGCAGGAAGCCATTGACGGCGCCGGTGTCTGGGTCGGAGAGAACCGCGGTGGTGGCCGCGATGGGGTCGATCCAGGCGGGCAGGTTGGCTCCGGGCAGGTCCACGGTGCCGACCGGCAGATCGATCAGGATCTGGGCGGTGGCCTCGGTGAGTCCCTGCAGTCGGCCGATGTGCAGCTCGGCTCGATTGGAGGCCGTCCAGAACACGTCGAGCGTCACCGGGGAGCCGGGCAGGCTGTGGCCGGCCGCCGCGGTGGTGGGCGCCTGCACGGCCAGCGTCAGCGCGCAGGAGGGCTGGTCTGCGGCCTGGAATCGCTCGCTGAGCTCCAGCTCCACCAGGCCCTCCGGGGGGGTGCCGGTCAGGACGGTGGCGGTGCCGGTGGGGAACCAGGTGAGCACCTTCTGGTTGGCGGTGTTGTCGCGGTTGCGGATCATGCCGCCGCCGGTGGTGCCGGCCGCGGTTTCCTCCCCGGCCGTCGTGCCCGCGCCGCCCCCGCGGGAGAAGGTGTTGCGTTCCATCGTGACCGTGCCGGCGCGCCAGCCATGCACCACTCCGCCGGCGTGGTTGAAGCCGTCAAAGTGGTTGTCATAGACGAAGACCTGCGAGGCGGCCGCGGAGTTGGCGCCCTGATTTCCGGTCGGGGCCGAAGGGATGGAGATCGCGGCCCGGCCGCTGGTGGTGGTGGAGAACAGGTTGTTGCGGATGATCGTGGTGCCCTGCAGGCGACCGCCGGGGGGCAGGGCGATCACCGCGCGGTGGAGCTGGGGCTGCCCGGCGTTGTTGGCGAATACCGAGTCCTCGATGGTGAGGTTGACGATGGTGGGGGCGTTGGAGTCGGCCGAGGTTCCGTTCCAGCCGGTGGTGAAGTCAAGGATCTGCGAGAGGCGGCCAAGGTTGGAGCCGGCGGTGGTGGTCGAGTGGTTGTTCATGCCCTGGACAAAGATGTCCCGAAAGGTGAGGTTCTCGATCCGCAGGCGGTCGGCATTGGTGGGGGACGTCCCGACAAAGCTGGTCAGGCGCGCCCGGCAGCCGGAGCCATTCGAGCCGGAGCAGGCGCCGGTGCCGGCCGGGTTGATCACGTTGATGTCATGGATCAGCACATCGCGGATCGGGATCTGATTGGCTAGGGTGCCGGTGCGCGCCTCGAACATGAAGAGGCCGGCCCGCACCTGGTCGTCGTAGAAGCCCGAGATGTCATAGCCGCGCACGGTGACGTCCCCCGCGCCCTCACGGATGATCACAAAGCGCTCTGGGCCCCAGTTGGCGGTGCGGGCCTCTGAGCGCCTCCCGTTGTTGGTCCCGTCGATCAGCGTGTTCTGGACGTTTGGCCCTACGGCAAACGAGGTACCCGAGGAGAGAGCCTGGGAGATGTTCAGCAGTTCGACGTTGTCGGCGCCCACGTGAAAGAGGGTGTGCTCCCCGTGGTCGCCCGGGCTGGCGTCCGGCAGGAGGCGGTCGTCCAGGTCGATGGTGACATTGGGGCGGGTGAGGTTGAAGAGGATCCCCGAGCTGCGGAAGCTGGTGTTGGAGGTGGTGACCATTCGCATGCCGTTGGCGGCCGTCAGGCCGGAGGGCCAGCCCGTCATCACCTGTGGGGCGTCCGCCCCGATCTCCGGGCTGACCGTGATGACCACCCGGCCGGCGCTCAAGGGCGTCGCATTGGCCTCGGAGACGGCCGCGCGCAGGGTGCACCGGCCTTGGGAATCGGCGCAGGTGCCGTTGCCGGGGTTCGCATCGTTGAGGTTGGACCAGGCGGCGGAGTTGACGACAATCGAGACGGTCGGCTCTGAGGCGCGGGCGATGGTGACCCCGACCGGGATCGCCACCAGGGCGAGGATGGCGGTGAGCGTGCCGGGCCGGGCGTACCAGCGGCGACGAGCCTGGCCGCCTGCGAGGGGGGTGCGCGCGTGGCCTGGCGATCTCCTCAGGGGCAAGTCCACTCTCCTCGTCTGTCCCGCGCACCAATCGGCGCCTGGCGGCGGATGCATATGCGCCAGCCGCGGTGTCCAAATTTAGCGCGCATCTTCCGCCGCGTGTGCAGAAAAATCGGGCAACTGAGTGGCGAGGCCGGACTGACTGGGGAGCAGGGCGCGTCAGGATGTGTGGCGTCGAACGATGCCTTGAGTGTCGTCGAATTGCTGTCCTACTTGAGGGGTTCGCCGACCTCGGCACCCACGGTGCCGCCGGGGGTCTGCACGACGACCACATCGCCCGCCCGCAGTTGGCGGCCCCTGCGCAGTTCGACCTGGCCTCCAACGCTCACCTCGCCCTCCTCGATGAGCTGGCGGGCCTCTGCGCCGGACTCGGCCAGCCCGGCATACTTCAAAAACTGCCCAAGCCTGATGGTCTCTTCGCGAATCGGGATTGCCTCGATGGTCATCGCAACATCATCTCAGACTAGGCTGTGCGCGTGCGCATCTTGTTTGCCGGCACCCCGGCGGTGGCCCTGCCCTCGTTGGCGGCGCTGCTTGCCTCCGATCACGAGGTGGTGGCGGTGCTGACCAGGGCGGACGCCCCGACCGGCCGGGGCCGCAGGCTCATGCCTT
>WRIF01000271.1 GCA_009782865.1 Promicromonosporaceae bacterium | reverse complement strand
CCGACGGGCGCGGAGGGCCTATCTGGCCTGCATCTGGCTGCCGCTCGCGCTGGGGCTGGCGATCGCCCTGGGAGGCAATCCCTGGGCGCTGCTGGTGCTGTTGCTGCTGCTCCCTGCCGTGCTGCTGTCGCTGCCGATCCTGGCCCAGGCCCAGGGGATGCTGCTGGTGGCGGTGCTGAAGGGCACCGGGATGTACGAGCTCGGCTATGGGGTGCTGCTGGCGGTCGGCCTGGTGTTAGGGAGCAGTTGATGGTTCCCCAGCGCTAGGATCGGGGCATGACGTCACTGCTCAAGGTGCTGCTGATCCCGGGAGATCGCCGCCCGGTGCCGCCCGCCCAGGAGGTCAGGCTGGAGCCCGTGGTGTGGCTTGGCACCCTGGCCTGGCTAGTGGCCGCCGTCGTCGTCTCGATCCTCGCCCTCACCGGCGTCACCGGCTGGCGTGGGATCTGGGTCTGCCTGGCTGGGCTCGCCCTCGGCGGATTCGGCATGTTCTGGGTTCACCGGCGCCGCCGCTGAGTCCGTCGCCGCCTCACTTTCGGTGGCGGTGGGGGTCGCCGTCGGCTCTCCGAGGTCAACCACCTCGATGAGGAACTCGTCGATGAGGGTCTCCTCGTTGGGCCACAGCGAGGCCATCGGTGCCACGTCGGATTCGGAGTGGGCCCCGCAGCCGTGGTCAACCGAGACGACCAGCCCGTCATCCGGCGCCCACTCATTGGCGCACGCGCCAAACAGGGAGCCGAGCGGCCCGGTCAGCGGCACGAAGAAGGCGCAAGTGCGGCACTTGTCCGCGGCCTTGCGGGCCAGTTCGGACTTCGGTCCGTGGGAGGAGTCGTACCAGCGCTGCGCGGTCTCGGCCCGCCCCTCGGGGGACAGCACACGGGTGCGGGCCAGGGCCAGTTCGTCTATCGCCACAGCGTCGATCTGGGGGTCCCCGGTGGGCGTGAAGCCGGGTGTGAGGCGTCGGTCGTCCGCCAGGAAGGGCAGCACGTCGCCGGGGCGGATGTCGCCCGGCTGCAGGCGCTCGGACCAGGGCACCCACTTGGGGGCGAGGAGGGCGCCGTCGGCGGGCAGCAGGCTGACCTCGCAGAGGGTGGCCGAACGTCCGCGCGGTACGCGGGCCAGGGTGACCACCCACTGCCAGCCGGGGTAGCCAGCCATGGTGGCGGAGAACAGGTGGGAGACGAGACGCTCGTCGTCGTAGCGCACCCCGGCGTGGGCGCCGACATCCTCGGGGGAATCGGCCGCCTCAATGGCGGCGGCGCGCGCAAAGTCGATGGCGCGGCTCAGCACCGCGTCATTGGAGGCGCGGCCTGCCTTGGACGAAGGGCCGGCCATCTCGCTGGTCGGCACGCTCAGGCCCCGAGATCGTCGGCGACGGCGCGCAGCGCCTTGGACACGGTCTCGGCCATCGGGCTCTCGGGGTACTTGCCGCGCTTGAGGGAGTCGCCCACGCGGTCGAGCACCTTGATGAGGTCCTCGACGATGGTGGCCATCTCGGCGGGGGCCTTGCGCTTGGCGCGAGCCACCGAGGGGGCGGCCTCGAGCACCTGGACGGCAAGGGCGGACGGGCCGCGCTTGCCGTCGGCCACGCCATAGTCGACCTTGGTACCGGGAGTCAGGGCGGTGACTCCGGCGGGAAGGGCGGTGGCGTGCAGGAATACCTCGGTGCCGTCGTCGCCAGCGATGAAGCCGAATCCCTTCGACTCTTCAAACCACTTGACCTTGCCAGTAGGCACGATGTTTCCTCACTTCTATTGCCCTATGGGCCCAGATGGGCCGCCTTTAGGATACCCGCGTGGTCAAGCCCTAATCGGCGCGTGCCGCCAGGGCCGCGTTGTAGAGGTCGCGCTTGGACACCGAGGCGGAGGCGGCGAGTTCGGCGGCGACGTCCTTCATCCGCTCCCCGGCCTGGGCGCGGGAGAGGGTGGCCGCCACGAGTTCGTCCAGGCAGACGGCGGCGGCCCGCGGGGCTCCGGCGACGACGATGGCGATTTCCCCCTTCAGCCCGCTCCCGTCTGCCGCTCGGGCGCGGGCTAGCTCCGCCAACTCGGAGAGGGGGCCGCGCAACACCTCCTCGAACGTCTTGGTGAGCTCGCGGCAGACGGCGGCGGGCCGCTCGGCGCCGAAGGCCGCGGCGAGGGCGGGTAGGGACTCGGCGATGCGATGGGTGGCCTCGAAAAAGACCATGGTGCGCGGCTCGTCGGCCAGGGCGGCGAGCACCTTGGCCCGTTCGGCCGCTCGGCGAGGCAGGAAGCCCTCGAAGGTGAAACGGTCGGTGGGCAGCCCGGACAGGGCTAGGGCGGTGAGGGCGGCAGACGGCCCGGGGGCGACGGTTACTGGTACCTGTGCCGCCGCTGCGGCGGCCACCAGCCGGTAGCCGGGGTCGGACACGGCGGGCATGCCCGCGTCGGAGACCACCAGCACCGACTGGCCCTGCCGGGCGGCGGCCAGCAGTTCGGCGGCGCGAGCGTGCTCATTGTGCTCATGATGGGAGACGAGGCGGGCGGTGATCTTCACTCCGAGCCGGTCGGCCAGCGCGCGCAGGCGGCGGGTGTCCTCGGCCGCAATCACCTCGGCCGTCGCCAGCAGGTCGCGCAGCCGCTGCGAGGCATCGGCCACATTGCCAATCGGGGTGGCGGCCAGCGTGATGACGCCCGGGGGAGCGGTGGACGCCGATGATTGTGCGGCAGGCTGCGTGTGGCTCACGGCCCTAACCTACTTCTCGAACATACGATTCGCCCATGAGCGATGCCCAGGGCCGTCCAGAACCTGATCCGCCGACGGCAGCCGACGCTTTCGCGGCGGAGGAGGCCGGGCCCGTCCCCGCTGGAGGAAAGGTTGGCGATGAGGAGGCCGACGGGGCTGGAGGCGCCTCCCAGGCAGCGGGCACCGGCGAGGAGGTGGACACGGACAGCGCCGCCGAGGTCACACTGGAAGGGGCCACAGCGGCAGAGGCCTCCCTAGAGGCTAGGGAGGTGCCGACGGCCGAGGAGTTGCGGGTCAGGCTGCTCGGCCGCCGCCTGCTCGCCCTCGGCACGGCCCGGCATGACCGCCTGCTCGATGTGATCGGCACGGCGCTGATCACCGTGGTCGCAACCCTGCTGCGGGTGGTGCGCCTGGGCGTGCCGAACACGCTCGTGTTCGACGAGACGTTCTACGTCAAGGACGCCTGGACCCTGTGGCGGCTCGGCTTCGAGGCGCGCTGGCCCGTCGACCCCAACCCGGCCTTCGAGGCGGGGGAGGTCTTCACCTATCTCGAAGAGGCTGCCTATGTGGTTCACCCGCAGGTCGGCAAGTGGCTGATCGGCCTCGGCATCGACGTGGGTGGGGGGGCCACCAATCCGGCC
>WRIF01000270.1 GCA_009782865.1 Promicromonosporaceae bacterium | reverse complement strand
GGACGGCCGGGGGGGCCGGAGGCGTCTCCGGGCCGGTGGGGCGGGTCGCGGGGCCGCTGGCGACGACCGCCACGTCCAGCAGCCGCTCCGCGTACGGCTCACCCACCAGCAGCAGCCGGTGGCACTCGCCGCAGCGCAGACCCATCGGGAACGCGTCGGCCGTCACCACCCCGGCCGAGCGCAGCCGCAGCAGCGCCGTCGCGCGGTTCAGCCTGGCCGCCGTCGTCGACAGCAGGCCCTCGACGTGCCCGATGTGCGTCTCCGCCTCGGCGAGGGCGTCGAGCAGGGCCCGGACCCGGTTGGCCTGCCAGTCCGGCGGGGCGCCAGCGCGGCTCCGGGCGGCTGCCAGGTCGACGGCCTCCTGGCGCCACCGGGCGCGCTCCTCGGGGGTCGGGGTGCTCACCGCGCCACCTCCAGGCCCGACGCTGCCCGACGAGAATCTGCGGGCCCAGCAGGACCCTGGTGGCACGAGGGCCCACCCACGCCGTGGTCGTCGATTCCAGGCGAGACAGGGAAGCGGAGATCGGCCTTCCCGGACGTCCAGTGTCCCCGAGAATTGCGGGCCATCCCTCGGTCGGCCATCTCGGTCACGGTCAGGCAGCGGCGACGATCCGGGCCCGTCGAGACCGCGTGATCGCCGGTCCGGTGCCGGTCGCCGGACGAGGTGCTGGTGAACGTCTCGTGGCACTCCGGGCAGTGCTCGACACGCAGGCCGGTCCAGGCGGTGCCGCAGGTGGAGCACCTGGTCGAGTGGCTCATCGAGGGGTCCTTCCGAGGGGTGGTCTGGGGGCGAGATCTCGGGCTGAAACGGGGGTCGCTGTGCCCGTTTGCGTGCCCCTTTTTGCGTTTGTGCAGGTCACAAGGGGTTTTGATCCTGACTCAAACTCAGGACAGGGCCTTCTGGCGGGCCTTCCGCTCGGCCGCCAGGCGCCGCTTCCGGTCGGCCCGGACCAGGGCCAGGACGTACGCCGTGCCGCCGTGATCGCGGATCCACTGGTGCTGGTCTGGCCGGACCCGCATGTGGAACCTCGACGAGGCCTTGCCGCGCCGCGAGAGGCGCGGTCGGCCGGGCGCGGTCGCGCTCTGGGCGGTCGGTGGGTTTATGTCCAACCCTGCATATGCATTCATTGACGCTTCACGTACCTGGGGTATGCGCGGGTCAGAACGGGGGCTGTCGGCCGATGGTCCTGCGGCCGGTGATGACCAACGGGCGGCCGTCGGTGTGGTCGAGGACGTAGGTGAGTGCTCGACGGGTCCATTCGTCGCGGCTGAGGCCGAGGGCGCCTCGGCGTTGGTCGACGCGGTCGCGGAGTTCGGGGGGCAACTTGACGTTGACTTGGATGCGGGTGTCGGGGCTGTTGCGGCTGCTGGCTGCGGTTGCGGCGGCTGCTGAGGCGGCGCGGCGGGCTGGGGTCTGCGGCATGGCTACCTCCGGGTGGTCTTGGTTTCTGATCATGCCACTTTGGCGGCGGGTCAAGAGGTCTTGCGGCTGGTGAGGGCGTGCTTGATGCGGTTGACGTGGTCGTCGATGTCGAGGGGGTCGAGGGCGGCGGCTGCGGCGCGTTGGCGGTGGGCGGGTTCGTAGGTGTGGTCGTCGGCCCAGCGGGCTCGGCATCGGTCTTCGGGTTCGGAGCAGATGCCGCAGAGGAGGCTGGCGGGGGTGTGGTCGAGGCTGCGGCTGGGCACGGCGATGGGTTGGGTGGCTCGCCGCCAGGTGGGGCTGGCGGTGTTGGCGATGGCGCCGGGGGTTTCGAGGTCGCGGTCGGCGGCTGCGACGAGGACGACGACGCCGACGGTGGCGAGGTCGAGGTGGCGTACGTGTCCGATGGCGGCCATGACGCCTGCTGCGTCCCAGCGGCGGGGGCCCGGGGGGGGGCGGGGTTGGGGGATGACAACGCCAGGGGCGCCGGCACCCGCGAGGGAAGGGATAGTGCCCCCCAGGTTGCGCTCGTCCCGCACACCGTCACATACCACCATCAGGAGCGGTTCCCCGGCCGCCTCCGCTTTGGCGAAGATATCCCCGGGCTGGGCATAGGCGAATGCCGCCACTGTGGCGACAAAACCCTGATGCGCCCCGGTGGCGCTCATGCGGTCAAGGCGGTCCCGGCCGCACCGTACGACAACGGCCCCGGCCTCGCGCGCCCTCCCGATAATTTCATGGGCTTTTTTGGCCGTGTCCAATACGTAAAGACGGTCTATCGGACGACCGGCGCGAAGGGCTTCCCCAATGGCATGGCGCCCCTCCAGCGTTTCCTGCCCCAAAGCTTGCTCACCCCATACGCGTCAATGTCGGGCTGCGGAATTTCTGCAACTATTTTGTTATTATAGCACAGAGCCTGTCAAATGCAAAGAGGCCCGGGGAAAAAAGTCGCGGCAAACGCGAAGCGCCCCCCGGCCGCGCGAAACAGCCAAGGGGCGCTTTTTAAAAGAAACGCGGCTTTTTCACGCGTTAGCGCCGCTCAATGAGAGGCGCTTGATAGCTTTGCCCGGAATCAAGGACGGCGCGGCTGTCATAATTAAACTGGCCGACCAGATTTTGCAGGGTTTCGGCCTGGTTTGACAATTCCGCGCTGGAGGCAATATTGGCGTCTACGGCGTCGGTATTTTCCCGAACGACATCCGTGATGGTAATCACATCGGCCCGAATCTCTTGGATCAGGGACGACTGTTTCTCCGATTCCTGTGAAATTTCGCCAATGATGTTTGCCACACCGCTTGAACCTTCCACAATGGCTTCCATGCCTCGGGAGCTGTGTTGGGCCAAAGTTGCCCCGCGGGCCACGGCCGATAACGAATTTTCAATTAACTGGGCTGTGTTTTGGGCGGCGTCCGCGCTTTTTCCCGCAAGATTCCGCACTTCCTCGGCGACAACCGCAAAGCCCTTGCCCGCCGAACCGGCGCGTGCCGCCTCAACCGATGCGTTAAGGGCAAGGATATTGGTCTGGAACGCGATATCGTCAATAGTTTTCATGATTTTTTTGATCTCGTCGGACGAAGTTTTGATATCCTCCATTGCCTGCGTCATCTGCTGCATCTGCTGGTTGCTTTCCGCAATGCGTTTGGCAACCAGATCGGCGTTTTCCGTGGCCTTGGCGGCGCGCCCGACGTTGCCGGCGGCCTGTTCGGCAATGAGGCCGACGGTATCCCTCAAATGCCCGGTGGATTCGGACTGGCGCCTGGCGCCCTGGGAAATGACCCGGACGCTTTCCGATACTTGTGCGGAGCTGGATGTGATGCCGTTTGACGAATCGCCGATCATATTCAAAGTCTCCGACAGCCTGCCCCGCAAATTCAGAAGGGCTTCCCTGATGGTTGCAAATTCGCCGTAGTAATCCTGTTTTAGCTCAAAC
>WRIF01000269.1 GCA_009782865.1 Promicromonosporaceae bacterium | reverse complement strand
ACCATCGTCAGGTAGGCGCCAGGCTGCCGTGGCAGACTAGCGCCTCATGGTTTCGGTCACCGCGTACCCCGCCCTCCGCCCGCCCGTCTCCCTGGCCGATGCCGTGGCGGCCCCACCTTACGATGTCATCAACGCCGCCGAGGCGCGCGAGATCGCCGGAGACAATCCCGACTGTTTCCTGCGCGTGTCCCTGCCGGAGATCGGGCTGCCCGCCGACGCTCCGGCCGACACCCGTCACCGTCTCGGCGCCGAGGCGTTGGCCGACTTCGTGGCCCGCGGCGTGCTGGTCCCCGACGGCACCCCCACCTTCACCGTCTACCGCCTAGAGGCGGGCGACGTGACCCAAACCGGGCTGGTCGGCCTGGTCTCAACGGACGACTACGACGCCGGCCTGATCGCCGTGCACGAGTTCACCCGCCCAGACAAGGAGAACGACCGCACCGATCACATCCAGGCCCTGTCCGCCCACGATGAGCCGGTGTTCCTGATGTACCGCGACGATGCTCCCGGCGCCGCCGCCGTCGCCGAGGTGCTGGCTGAGGTGCAGCAGGCCGAGCCGTCGTACACGCTCACTCGGGGCGAGGTGACGCACACCCTCTGGGTGCTGTCCGACCCGGCGCAGGTGGCCGCCGTGGAGGGCGCCTTCACCGCCCTGCCGAGGCTGTACGTTGCCGACGGGCACCACCGCTGCGCCGCCTCGGCGCGCGTGGCCCACGCCTCCACCGCCCCGGGGGCCAAGTTCTTCCCGGCGCTGATCTGTGCTGCGGACGAGCTCAACATCCTGGGCTACCACCGCGTGGTGCGCGACCTCGCCGGCCGCACCCCCGCCGAGTTCCGCTCCGCCCTGACGGCGGCGGGCTTCGCCCTATCCGACGGCTTCGACGGATTCCCGGGCCTGCACGAGTTTGGCCTCTACCTCGACGGCGCCTGGACCACCGTCACCGCGCCGTCGACGCTGATTCCGGTCGATGCCATCGGCGCCCTCGACGTCTCTATCCTGCAGGATCGCGTGCTGGCTCCCCTGCTGGACATCGCGGACCCGCGCACGGATGCGCGCATCGCCTTTGTGGGCGGCTCGCGCGGCACCGCGGAGCTAGAGCGCCTGGTCGACTCAGGCGAGTTCGTCGTGGCGTTCGCCCTGCACCCCACCTCGGCGGGCGAGGTCATGACCATCGCGGATGCGGGCGACGTCATGCCGCCCAAGTCCACCTGGTTTGAGCCCAAGCCCGTCTCGGGCCTGTTTGTGCACCGCTTCTAGCGGCCCTCCGAGCGCCCGATGGCAACCAGGCGGGCGCAGCCCCGCCCCCAGCCGGCCCAGGAAAGGTCGGCAACCAGTTCGGCGTAGTTGGCCGTGGACAGCCCGGCGCGCACCTGATGCAGCGCCGACTCGACCGACCCCGGCCCGGCCAGGTGGGCGGCCAACGACGACATGGTCGGCTCATGCCCCACAATCACACACGTCTCAGCGGTCTCATCGACGCCCCGGATCAGGTCGAGCACGTCGGCCACCGACGCCAGGTATAGCTCGGAGAGGCGCTCCACCTCCCGCGGCGGGGTGTCCAGCTGCCGCGCAATCTGATCCCAGGTCTGCCGCGTCCGCTTGGCACCGGAGACGAGAACGACGTCTAGCGCCTCACCGCGCCAGCGTCGGCCCAGCGCGGCGGCCTGCTCCAGGCCGCGCGGGGCCAGGGGGCGCGAGCGGTCGGCGGCGACGTCGACGTGCCGTTCGGCCTTGGCGTGGCGCAGCAGGATCAGGCGTTTCATAGCGTCACCACCAGCGAGGTGCCACAGTACTCACAGAAGCGCGCGCCTCCCCCGGTGGCCCCGCAGGCCGGGCAAGAACCGGCCAGGTTTTCCGCAGGCACACCGGGCGCCGGCCAGGCCGGCGGCGGCCAGGCTTGCTGCTGGTTGGGAGCCGACAGCAGCGGGCAGACCACCCGGAGGATGCGTTCGACGGCGGTGCCCAGCGCGTGGTTCTCGTTGGTGTCGGACGGGAAGTGAATCTCCGCGGTGATGGCGCGGCCGCCCAAGGAACCAATCTCCACCTTGGTGGCGATGGAACCGGGCACCATCACCACCGAGGAAACATGATCGACGTCGATCGTCTCGGTGGAAGAACCCATCCCCCGATACAGCACCCGCCGGGAGGTGATGATCAGTCCGTTGCGGCCCGAGCCGAAGACGGTGTCGTCGTGCAGCAGCACCAGCTGCTCGTCCGGGCGCGGGACGCCCTCACCGAACGTCTTGATGGCGTTGCGAAGCTGCTTGTGCGGGGCAGAATCGAACAGCCAAGCGCGCGAGAGCGATCCGGCCTGCGCCCAAATCGCGTTGATCTCGGTGGCCTGGTCCTGGGTGAGCACCCCGGTATTGTCCACCGTCCGGCAGGGTTGTTCAAGTTTCCGCCGCCGGCAGCGCGAGCGAGGCCCCGGGCCGAAATGAGTTCCGTCCCGCCCGGCTTCATGGTTCAATGGGGCAAATGATCACAGCCTCAGCGGTCGAACTGCGGGTGGGTGCCCGCGTCCTGCTGACCCCCACCACCTTCCGCATCGGCCCCGGCGACCGCGTGGGCCTGGTGGGCCGCAATGGCGCGGGCAAGATGACGCTGACCAAGGCCCTGGCCGGAGAGACGCTGCCCGCCGGCGGGCTGGTGGCGGGCAGCGAGGATGTCGGCTACCTACCGCAGGAGACCCGCACCGGCGACCCGCAGGAGATCGCCATGGACCGGGTGCTGTCCGCCCGCGGCCTGGACTATCTGCGTCGCGCCATGGCCGAGACCGAGGCGCTGATGAGTTCGCCGGACCTCGACGTGATGGCCAAGGCCCTCGATCGCTACCCCAAGCTGGAGGCCCGCTTCCTGGCCGCCGGCGGCTATGGGGCAGAGTCCGAGGCCCATCGCATCGTGGCGAACCTAGGCCTGGACCAGCGGGTGCTCGCCCAGCCGATCGCCACCCTCTCTGGTGGCCAGCGCCGCCGCGTGGAGCTGGCGCGCGTGCTGTTCTCCGGCGCCTCGGTGCTGCTGTTGGACGAGCCGACCAACCACCTAGACGCCGACTCGGTTCTCTGGCTGCGCGACTACCTGCGCTCCTACCCCGGCGGCTTCATCGTCATCTCGCACGATGTTGAGCTCCTGCGGGAGACCGTGAACAAGGTCTTCTACCTCGATGCCAACCGGGCCGTGATCGACCAGTACCATCTCGGCTGGGATGCCTATCTGCTGCAGCGGGAGCAGGACGACAAGCGCCGCAAGCGCGAGCGCGCCAACGCCGAGAAGAAGGCGCAGGCGCTGTTGGCGCAGGCCGAGAAGATGCGGGCCAAGGCCACCAAGGCCGTCGCCGCCCAGCAGATGATCAAGCGCGCCG
>WRIF01000268.1 GCA_009782865.1 Promicromonosporaceae bacterium | reverse complement strand
AAGGGGCCCTCGGCGTGAATCCCGGCCAGCACCCCGGCCTCGCACTGGCCCGCCAAGAGTTCGGCCCGGGCGAGCAGGGTCTGCGGGGCGGCGGTGACGAGCGAGGCGATGAGCGAGGTGGTGCCGGCAAGCAGGTGCGGGCGCACGGCGGCCTGCACCTCCTCGGGGGTGGTCGCATCGGGAAAGGAGACCCCGCCCCCGCCGTGGTTGTGCACGTCCACCAGGCCAGGCAGGATCAACTGCTCGCTCGGGGGCGGCACCGCGCCGTCGTAACCGGTGGCGGGCCCCACGTAGTCCAGCCGGTCTCCGCTGGTGGCGACCAGCCCGTCGGGAAGCACGTCCGCCCCGGTCAATACTCGTCCTCGCAGTAGCATGCCCCCATCATGCCTTAGGTTGGGCCGAAGGTTGGGCCGAGGCATGGTAATTTGTTAGGAAAGTGTTGTAATCTAGCTTTGTGCTCAGCTCGACGACGCCAGCCCCCTGCCCCCCTAGCGTTGGAGCCGTGGTTCTCGCCGGCGGGCGAGACGCGGAGTCTCGCTCCCTCCTGACCAGGCCGCTTGGCGACACCACCGTGGTGGAGGCGGCCCTTCGCACGCTGACCAAGGTGATCCCGGCCGAAAACGTCGTCGTCGTCATCTCAGCCGACGACGACGAGGTGCGGCCCACCCTCGGCGAGGGGTACCGCTACGTCACCCAGGCCGAGGCCCTCGGCACCGGCGACGCCGTGCTCGCCGCCCGCGACGCCATCACCGAACTGGGTGCGGACCGCGTGCTCATCACCTACGCCGACACCCCCCTGCTCCGGCCCGAATCGCTGCGCGGCCTGCTCTACCGCCACGACCTGAAGGGGGCGGACTTCGCCATCCTCACCGCCGTGGTCGACCACCGCCTGGACTACGGGGAGTACGGCACCGTGGTGCGCGAGGCCACCACCTCGGGCCGCTCCCCCATCATCGCCATCCGCGACCAGGCCGACCGCGGCCCCAGCTCCCTCCAGGGCGAACAGCGCACCGAGATCAACGTGGGCGCCTATGTGGCCAATGCCGGGCTGCTGTTCGACGAGTTGGCCCGCATGCACTCGGCCGCCGAGTACCGCCTCACCGAGCTGGCGCGCCGCTTCATCTACCGCGGCCTGACCATCGACTCCTACCAGATCCACGACACCTCCGAGGTGCGGGGAATCAACACCCCGGCACAGCTGCAACAGGCGGCCGACATCGTGCTCGCCCGGCTGTTCCTGCCCAAGCTCAACACCGACACCACCATCTACTTCGGCACCGGCGGCTGGCGGGCCCTCATCGGAGAGGGCTTCACCCTGGGCAATGTGCGGCGCCTGTGCCAGGCCATCGCCAACGACGTCGCCCGCCGCGGTCTAGAGGCCAAGGGCGTGGTGATCGGCGGCGACCGCCGCTTCCTCTCGCGCGAATCGGCCGAGGCGGCCGCAGAGGTGTTCGCGGGCAACAACATCCCGGTGACCCTGCTGGCCGGGGACGTCCCCACCCCCCTGGTCACCTTCGCGGCCCCCTACCTGGACGCCGCCTACTCGATCATCATCACCTCCTCGCACAACCCGCATCAGTGGAACGGCATGAAGGTCTTCAGGCCCGACGGCTCGCTGCCCCTCGACGAGGAGACCGACGGCTTCCAGACCGAGGCCAACGCCCTATCCGCCGACGAGGTGGTCACCCTGGGCCTGCGGGAGGCGCGCGCCGCCGGGATGGTGGTGGACGCCGAACTAGACGAGCCGTATGTGGACGCCATCGAGGAGATCATCGATGTGGCGGCCGTCCGCGGCTCCGGCCTGCGAGTGGTGGTGGACGCCATGTACGGCACCTCCCAGGCCACGCTCTCCATGGTGCTGTCCGACATGCGGGTGCGGGCCGAGTTCCTGCACGCCGCCCACAACCCGCTGTTCGGCGGGGTGGCGCCCGCCCCCGACCTCGAACGGCTCTCCACCCTGGTCTCCACCATCCAGCGCGGCGACGGTCGCTTCAGCCTGGGCATGGCCACCGACGGCGACTCCGACCGCATCGGCATCGTCGACCAAAACGGCGAGTACCTCGACACCAACGACCTGCTCGTGCTGCTGTACTGGTACCTGCACGAGGTGCGCGGAGAGCGCGGCGGCGTGGTGCGCAACCTGTCCACCACGCACATGCTCGACCGGCTCGCCGCCCACTTTGGCGAACGGTCGCTGGAGACCAAGGTGGGATTCAAGCACGTCACCGCCGGCATGGAACAGATCGGCGCCGTGCTAGGCGGAGAATCCTCCGGCGGCCTGACCGTGCGCGGCTGGCTACTCGGCAAGGATGGCATCTTCGCCTGCGCCCTGGTGGCCGAGATGCTCGCCCGCACCGGCAAGACCATCACCGCCCTGCGGGAGGACGTCTGGAAGATCACCGGGCGGCTCCACATGGCCACCGCCGACGTGCCGGCCACCCCCGAGATGCGCGTCGAGGTGCCCCGCCGCCTCGACGCCAACCCGCTCACCCACATCGGCCCCCATGAGGTCGAAAGCGTCTCCCTGCTGGACGGCACCAAGATCAGGCTGGCCGACGGCTCCTGGGCCCTGCTGCGCTTCTCGGGCACAGAGCCCCTGCTGCGCATGGTCGCAGAGGCCCCCTCCCCCGAACAGGCAGCCGAGCTGCTCGAATGGCTGAAAGGATTTGTGACCGCATGAGGTACGGCTACTTTGACGAAGAGGCAAACGAGTACGTGGTGGACCGGGTCGATGTGCCCGTCTCCTGGACCAACTACCTAGGCGTCTCCGACTTCTGCTCGGTGCTCTCCCACCACGGCGGCGGCTACTCCTACTACCGCTCCCCGCAGCAGGGCCGCATCACGCGCTTCCGGCAAAACGGCGTGCCCCTCGACCGGCCCGGCAAGTACGTATACCTGCGAGACGCGGCCGATGGCGACGTCTGGTCCGTGTCCTGGCAGCCGATCGGCAAGCCGCTCGACTCGGGCACCTGGCGCGCCGCACACGGCATGGGCTACACCCGCTACGAGGCGTCCTACCGCGGCATCGACGCCGTGCAGACCGTCTTTGTGCCCCTGGAAGACAACACGGAGGTCTGGGACCTGCACCTGACCAACGCCGGGGACGCACCGCGCCGGATCACCGTCACCGGCTATGTCGAGTTCTCGTTCAATAACATCGAGATCGACAACCAGAACCTCCAGATGTCGCTCTACAGTCAGGGCGCCGACTACGCGGACGGCGTGATCGAGTGCGACGCCTTCTACGAGCCCTGGACGCATCACTTCTTTGCCTCGGCGGGCCGGGGCCTGCCGTCGTCGTACGACGCCCTGCGCGACGCCTTCATCGGCCCGTACCGCGACGACTCCAACCCCGTTGGTGTTACCTC
>WRIF01000267.1 GCA_009782865.1 Promicromonosporaceae bacterium | reverse complement strand
GATAACGGCCGATCCGTCGGTCTTCCCGCAGAACGTCCCTCGCCGAGGCAACGCGGTCACTCTACCCGACCGGCGCCATTCAATCGAATCGCCGCCGCAAGTCACCGCCGGGCGGGCAGGGCAGGGCAGGGTTTTGTGTAGCGGCGGCTCAGGAGTCGCGCCGCGTTCTCGGAGTCCCCGTCAAGTATCGGAGCCAAGCGAAGAACCTGGAGGAGTCAGATTGGGCGTGACAGATGGAAGCGAGGCAGGAACCCTTGGTTTCGAGACGGCTGCGGAACGCAGCCTCCTCAACCAGCGTAAGGAGAGGGAGGCTGAGCGACCGCCGCGGCACAAAACCCCGCACAGCCCGCAGCACCGCAAGTGGACTTGTGGCTCAAGTCCGACCACCGCGGCGAAACCGTGCCTGGCCCGCGGCGCCATTCGCCCGGCCGCCAAGAAACGCCCTTAGGCTCGCTGCCGGTAGACGACGCGGGCGTGGAACACGAAGCGGACCACGAAGGCGATCAGAATAAGGACGGCCTGGATCAACAGCGGGGCGGCAATTGCGTACTGGACGATCAGCCACAGCAGCACCGTGCGGACCAGGGCCTCGACACCATTGAAGGTAAACGATTCGGCAAAGCGCCGCCAGGCCGACGATCCGTCGCGCAGGTCGTGGAAGACGAATCGCTCTTGGAGCAGGAAGTTGGTGATGATGGTCACGATGTTGGCGATGATCACCGCCGCGAGATACCACATGCCGGTCGCCTGTAGCCCGGCGAGGATCGCCAGGTTGGCCGCGGTGCCGACCAGGCCGATGAGGGCAAAGGGGGAAAGGCGGCCAAACCGCAGGTTGACCAGCTGCTTGAGGTAGTTCATGCCATTGGCGAAGGTGGCCTTCGATTCCCCGCCGAAGCGCTCCCCAAAGATGAAGGGGATCTGCCCGACGCGCAGCGACTGGCGCGCCAGGATTTCCAGCAGAATCTTGAAGCCCATGGGCTGCAGCTGGTCGAGGTCGACGGCGTCGGTGCGCACGGCAAAGAACCCGGTCATCGGGTCGGAGACGCCTCGGAGCCGCACGGGGAACATCGAGCGGGCGAGCACGCCGGACGCGCGGGAGACGAGCTTGCGGAGCGGGCCATCCAGGCCCCCGGCATCGCCGGCCCCCGTGTAGCGGGAGGCGACCACCACGTCCAGCCCCTGCTCGTCACCGGTCTCCAGCAGGGTGGGCACCAGTTCCGGGGGATGCTGCAGGTCGCCGTCCATGACCACCGCCCACTTGGCCCCCTGGGCCTTGGCGCGCCGCAGTCCCTCGACGACGGCCCCGCTGAGCCCTCCCACCCCATCTTCGCGGTGAAGCAGGCTGACCTGGATCGGCGCGGTGGCGGCCACCGCCTCGATGATCTGCGGGGTGTCGTCGGTGGAGTCGTCAACAAACAGCACGTCAAGTGGCGCCGTCGCCGGCAGGGATGCCAGGCGTCGCACCAGTTCGGCGATGTTTGGTCCCTCGTTGAAGGTGGGGACGATGACGGTCACGGCGCCGCCGGGCGCCGCGAGCGGGTCAGGTTTCACGCAAGGCCCGTCAGCATGGAGCCGTCGAACAGGGAGGTCACGGAGCCGCCGTCAAAGACCTGCTTGATGGCGCGCGCCATCATCGGCGCGATCGGCAGCACGGTCAGCTCCTGGAAGCGTTGGGAGGCCGAGATCGGCAGCGTGTCGGTGATCACTACCTCCCGGGCGCCGGACTCGTGGAGGCGCTGCGGGGCCGGCAGGGACAGGACGCCGTGGGTGGCGGCCACGGTCACCGACTTGGCCCCGGCGTCCAGGATCACCTTGGTGGCCTCGCAGATGGTGCCGCCGGTGTCGATGAGGTCGTCGACCAGGACGGCGTCGCGGCCGGCCACGTCGCCGACGATGCGGTTGGCGTGGCTCTTGTTGGGCTGGGTGACGTCACGGGTCTTGTGGACGAACGCCAGCGGGCAGCCCCCCAGGGAGGCCGCCCACTGCTCGGCCACCTTGATGCGACCGGCGTCCGGGGAGACGACGGCCACGTTTTCAATATCCACGCGGCCCCGCACGTAGTCCACGAGCACCGGCATCGCGCCGAGGTGGTCCACCGGGATGTCGAAGAAGCCCTGGATCTGGGAGGTGTGCAGGTCGATTGACATGACGCGATCCGCCCCGGCCGTGGTGAGCAGGTCGGCAACCAGGCGGGCGGAGATCGGTTCGCGTCCGCGGCTCTTCTTGTCCTGGCGCGCGTAGGGCATGAACGGGACGACGGCCGTCACATTGCCCGCCGAGGCGCGCTTGGCGGCGTCGAGCATCAACAGCAGTTCCATCAGCGACTGGTTGACCGGCGTGGAGCCGGACTGAAACAAGAAGATGTCCTTGCCGCGGATTGACTCCGTGTAGCGCACGTAGGTCTCTGAGTTCGCAAAGTCGTAGGCCGTCATCGGCAGCAGGTCGAGCTGGAGTTGGGCGGCGACGGCGGCGGCCAGTTCGGGGTGCGCCCGCCCCGTGGAGAGAACCAACTCGCGGTCGGGCACGGAGTGAATCGACATGGTCACGAGCAGCGGATCCTTCCAAAAGGGCGGGTGTCCGGCCAAGCCTAGCGCGACTCCCCCCTGCCCTGGCCCTTCCGGCCTGGTCCGTCGCCGCGCGCGACGCGCACCGGCCTACCTGGGGGAAAGCTTTGCTCCGGCGGCGGAGGCGGCGTCGGCCGAGTCGGTGCCGTCCCGGTGGGTCAGCACCCAGCCGTCGATCTGGGTGCCGCGCGCCCGCCCGATGCCGAGGGCCCCCGGGGCAACGTCGTCGGTGATCACCGAACCGGCGGCGGTGTAGGCGCCGTCGCCAATGTCGACCGGGGCGACGAGCACGTTGTTCGATCCGACCCGCGCCTGCCTGCCGATCTGGGAACGGTGCTTCTTGACGCCGTCGTAGTTGGCGATGATCGTGCCGGCCCCCAAGTTGGCCCCCGCCCCGATCTCGGCGTCGCCAACGTAGCTGAGGTGGGGCACCTTGGCGTCGTCTCCGATCTGGGAGTTCTTGACCTCAACGAAGCCGCCGACCTTGGCGCCGGTGCCGACCGCGGTGCCGGGCCGCAGGTAGGTGAACGGGCCGGCGTTGGCCCCCGCCCCGAGGGTGGCCGAGACGGCAACCACCCGGTTAGCGGTGGCGCCGGGGCCCACCAAGGTGTCGGTGAGCGTGGAATCGGGGCCGACCACGGCCCCCACCTGGACCACCGTGCTGCCGTGCAACTGCGTGCCGGGCAGGATGGTGGTGTCGGCCTCAAGGGAGACGGACACGTCGATCCACGTAGTGTCCGGGTCGATGACGGTCACCCCGTCGAGCATGGCCTGGTGGACCACCCGGCGGTTCAGCTCCTTGCCGAGGGCGGCGAGCTGGGCGCGGTCATTG
>WRIF01000266.1 GCA_009782865.1 Promicromonosporaceae bacterium | reverse complement strand
TCGCGCTGTAGGCCGGAGGCGTAGGAGAGCTCCTGCGCGATGGCCGTGGTCAGGGTGCGGGCGGGACGAAACAACTCGGGCATGTTCGCCAGGTTGCCGATCACCAGTATGACGGCCATGGCCTCACCGATCGCCCTGCCAACGCCGAGCACCACTCCGGCGGCGATGCCGGAGCGAGCAGCGGGGATCGAGACCTTGAAGATGGTCTCCATCTCCGTGGCGCCCAGCGCGAGCGAGGCATCCTCGTACTCTGGGGGCACGGCTTGGAGGGCCACCCGGGAGACGTTGGTGAGGATCGGCAGGATCATCACCGACAGCACGATGATGGCGGAGAACAGGGTGGCGCCGGTGGGCAGGTTGAACGTGTTCATTACGAACGGCACCAACACGATCATGCCGACGAAGCCATAGACCACCGAGGGGATACCGGCGAGCAGGTCTGAGGCGGTGCCGACGATGGAGGCGACGCGCGGTGAGGCGATCTTGGCCAGGAACACCGAGGTCATCAGCCCGATCGGCACCCCGATGAGCAGCGCCCCGAGGGTGGAGAAGATCGAGGTGAGGATGAAGGGCAAGATGCCGAACTGGGGGTCGACTCCGGTACTGCGCCAGACCGTGCCAAACAGGAACTCCCGCAATCCGATCTCTCGGATTGCGGGGAGTCCACTGATGATCAGGTAGAACGCAATCGCGAAGACGACGACGATGGTGAGCAGACCGCAGGTGACGAACGCCCCCTGCATGGTCCGCTCAACAATCGCCTTGCGGCTTCGGGTTGCGGTCACTTACGAAAGGATCTGTACGAGGCCGGCGTTTTCGATGATCGCGGTGGCAGCGCCCGAGGTCACGAAGTCGATGAAGGCCTGGGTCTGGGCGTTGAGCGCTGCGCCCTCCTGCGTGAGGAGGATGAAGGGGCGGGCCACCGGGTAGGAGCCGTCGGCCAGGGTGGCATCGGAGATTTCCACACCATCGACGGCGATGATCTCCACCGTGTTGTTGACCGCCGAGAGGGAGGCGTAGCCGATGGCGCCGGGGTTGGTGGCGACGGCGGTGATCACGGCCCCACCGGAGGTGAGTTCCTGGGCGTGGGCCGGCTCGTCAACCCCCACGATGTCGTCGAACACGCCGCGCGAGCCGGAGCCGGCCTCACGGCCGATGGGGGCGATGACCTGGTCATTGCCGCCGAGCTCGGACCAGTTGGTGATTTCTCCAGCGAAGATACCGTAGAGCTGTTCGAGGGAGAGATCCTGGACGGGGTTGTCCGGGCGGACGATGACGGCCAGGCCGTCAATGGCGAAGGTGATGGCGTCAACGCCGGTCTCACCCTCGCGAAGATCGCGGGAGGTCAGGCCGATGTCGGCGGTTCCCTCCTGGGCGGAGGTGATGCCCGCGCCGGAGCCGGTCGGGTTGAAGGTGACGTTCACGTTGGGGTTGTCGATCATGAACTGCTCGCCAAGGGCGGCGATGACGCGCTCCACGGAGGTGGAACCGTTGAGGTCGACGTTGCCCGACAGGGACGGGTCTGCGGCCGGAGCCTCTTCAGAGTCGGAGTCGGGCGAAGCGTCGGCCTGGGGCGCGGCGTCGTCAGCGGCGGAGTCGCCGCCGCAGGCGGCAAGGGTGGCCGCGAAAGAGAGGGCGAGGAGAGGGGTGATTACCTTACGAAGGTTGTTCTTCATGGCCCCGAGGCTAGCCAGCCAGGGTTGCGCGGGAGGGACCGGCGGGTTAACGGCAGGTAAACAGTTTGTTTCACTTGCCCCAACTGGGCGGAGAGGCGCCCGGGAAGGAGGACGTCAGGGCGGCAAGCAGCTCCCGCTCCTCGGAGGCGGTGAGGCCCGAGCCGGTGGCGGCCTCGATGCCACTCGCCGCCGCCCAGGCCAGGATGTCGCGCAGGGTGTCCGCCAGTGGCCGCAGGCTCAGCCCCGCAGCCAGGGCGCGGGAGTTGTCGATGGCCCCAAGCCCCAAGGCCGCCGCGTCATGCAGCCACAAGGGCAGCGAGCGCGGCCCCGCCCACTGGTTCACCCCGTGCGCGATCAGCCAGTCGTCGGGCGCAGAAAGCAGCGGACCATCGTGCCCGGCCGCGGCCCGCGCCAGGCGAAGGTGCTCGCTGAGGGGCAGCGAGCGGCCCACCGCATTGAAGGTGCCGCTGGCCGTGCCTTCGGCCAGGGCGAGGAGGAAGGCGGCCAGGTCGCGCACGTCGATCACTGAGGTGGGTAGCTCGGCGGCGGGCACCAGCACGGAGCCGTTGGCGGGGCGGGCGAAGCGCAGTGGCCAATAGGTGGTGCGGCCGGAAGGGTCTCCCGGCCCGCCGATCAGGCCGGGGCGCACCACCGCGAACCGGTCTGGCTCAAACGCGGCGATGACGGCCCGCTCACCGGACACCTTTGCGGCGCCGTACTGCTCCATGGAGTCCATGGCGTGGGCGTCGAGCGGGGGATAGGTGGGGGCGTCCTCGGTGATGCCGGCCTGCGAAAGGTCGCGGTAGACGGAGGCCGTCGAGACAAAGACGTACCGGTCGGCGTGGGCTAGGTCACGCGCTGCGCGCCTGACATGTCCGTGCGCGGTGGCCAGGTCGATGACGGCATCCCATCTCCGCCCGGCGACGGCGGCAAGGGCTTGGTCGTCGTCGCGGTCGGCCCGCACCATCCGCGCCCCGCTGGGCACTGTTGAACCGCGGGCCAGGCAGGTGACGTGGTGTCCGGCTGCCAGGGCGGCGCGCGCCACCTCCCCGCCCAGCCACTGGGTCCCACCGAGCACCAGAAGTTCCACTCAAGAAGTATAGGGGTGGGCAGGAGACACTCCGCATAGAGCAGGGGAAAGCACCACGATGAACGGTTCGAACGGTTTGAAGTCGGCGATGTTGGCAGTCATTACCGAAGCGCCGTGGCGGTGGGCTTGTGCGGCTAGCATTGCGTCCTTTCCGCGCACCTTGGCACCCGTCACAGTGGCTCCTGCGGCAATCTCTCCGTAGGAACGGGTGCACGCTACATCGAAGGGCAGCCAATCGAACTCGCCGTCCAAGGCCTCAAGGCGAGCCGCCCGCTCCGCGCGCAGTGCCGGACTGCTTGCCGCGTGAATGCCGAACTCAAACTCGGCACGGGTGAGGATTGAGGCGGCGTACAGCTCGTCGTCGTCAAAGGTGAAACGTTCGCGATCAATCAAGATGTTGGTGTCGAGGAGAATCACGGCTGCGTCCAGGGGTTGACGAGTCGCTCGTCCATGGCGTCTGCCTGCTCGCGCATTTCTAGCCTGCTCTGCTCACTGAGAGGCGGTAGCGCCGCTTCATTGAGAGAGGAGCCACGTACCCATGGCCGAGGCCGACCCGTCTCTGGGACCAACATGACTCCGGTTGGCCTGCCATGGGAAGTGACCAGGTGAACTCCTCGCTCCAGGACTTGTCGAACTACGGCAGCCG
>WRIF01000265.1 GCA_009782865.1 Promicromonosporaceae bacterium | reverse complement strand
CCGAAGGTGGCCGGGAGGGCCTCGGAATTGAAAATGTCTGCCGGCGGGCCCTGAGCCATGACCCGGCGGTTGAGGCAGATTATCCAATCGGCGTGGGCCCGGGCCGTGGGCAGGTCGTGGCTGACCATGAGAATGGTGAAGCGGCCCTTGAAGGAATCCAGAAGCTCGCAGAGCAGTTGCTCCCCATAGACGTCCACGCCCGTGGCCGGTTCGTCCAGAAGCAGGAGCTCCGGGGCCAGGCTCAAGGCCCGCAACACGGCCATCGGCTGGAGCTTCATCCTGCCCAACTTTGTCGGCTTCGCGGTACTAACGCTGGTGCCCGTGCTGACCATGTTCTACATGTCGCTGACCAACTGGAACATCTTCGGCACCTCCGAGTTCATCGGCCTGGACAACTACCGCCGCCTGCTCGATGACCCCAGCTTCCGCACCGCGCTGCGCAACACCACCCTCTACGCGCTGATCCACATCCCGTTGACCTTTGTCGTGGCGCTGGGCCTGGCCCTCCTGCTCAACAAGAAGTTCCGGGGCGTGACCTTCTTCCGCACCGTCGCCTTCTTCCCCTACATCACCTCGATTGTGGCCATCGCCGCCGTGTGGAACATGCTGTTCAGCCCGGAGATGGGTCCCATCAACCAGTTCCTCATGTGGCTGGGGGTCGAAAACCCGCCGGGCTGGGTGGTCTCCACCGACTGGTCCCTGCCCGCCGTCATCATCGTGCAGACCTGGAGGTTCATGGGCTACTACATGCTCCTGTTCCTGGCGGGCCTGCAGACGGTACCCGCCGAACTGTACGAGGCGGCCCGCATGGACGGTGCCAGCGCCTGGAAGCGGTTCAAGCACGTCACGCTGCCCTGCCTGCGCCCCACCACCTTCCTGGTGACCGTGCTGCTCACCATCGGCGCCTTCCGCGTGTTTGACCTGGTGCTGATCATGACCAATGGCGGTCCGGGGCAGTCCACGCTCGTACTGTCCCAATACATCTGGCAGCGCGGCTTCGAGCAAAACCAGTTCGGCTACGCCTCGGCCATCGCCGTGGTGCTCTTCGCGATCTGCATGGTGGTCACCATCATCCAGTTCATCTGGAACAAGAGGCGGGAAGACTGAGATGACCCAAGACCTAGCCCCCGCGCCGGCGGACCTGCTGACCCCCGCCGGCGACCCCGCCGCCACTGCCCCCCGGCCGCGCGCCGAGGACGGCCCCGACGCAAAGACGATCGTCGGCAAGACCCTCGGATACCTCCTGCTGCTGATTGCCTCGGTTGGCCTGCTGCTGCCGTTCGTCTGGATGATCATCTCCTCCCTGAAGCGCAACGTGGACGTGTTCACCAACCCGATCCAATGGATCCCCGATCCGGTGGTCTGGCAGAACTATGTGACGATCTGGGAACGCACGGGCATGTCCACCTGGCTGTTCAACACCATCTTCATCTCGGTGGTGGTGACCTTCCTGCAGGTGCTAACCGGTTCGTTTGCCGCCTACGGGTTCGCCCGCATGCGCTTCCCGGGACGCAACGCGCTGTTCATGGCCTACATCGGCACCCTGGCCGTGCCCTGGCAGTCGTTCATGATTCCGCAGTTTGTGATGCTCTCAAACTGGGGACTGGCCAACACCCGCTGGTCGATCATCCTGCTGCAGGCCTTCGGCGCGTTCGGCGTGTTCCTGATGAAGCAGTACTTCGAGTCGGTCCCCGAGTCGCTCAACGAGGCGGCCCGCATCGACGGCCTGAGCGAGTACGGCATCTGGTGGCGCATCATGATGCCGCTATCGGTTCCGGCCATCGCCGCGCTCACCCTGCTGACGTTTGTCAACACCTGGAACGACTTCCTCGGCCCGCTGCTCTACCTGCGCAGCAACAACCTGTGGACCGTCCAGGTGGGTCTGCGCACCTTCATCGGCCAGTTCGCCTCAGAGCACGCCATGATCATGACCGGCTCGGTCATCTCGGTGGTGCCGATCGCCGTCATCTTCTTCCTCGGCCAGAAGTACTTTGTCGAGGGCATCGCCACCACCGGGGTCAAGGGCTAGCATGACGAGCCCCGCCCCCCTTGGCGCCCGGACGCCCACTATCGGCCCCGCCCCCGGCCCCTCCGCCGCCGGCCGCGCCCGCAGCCAGGAGATGTTCGAGCTGGCCTTCGGCACCGTCTACGCCGGGCTGATGACCAACTTCCTGCTGCTGGTATCCGCCCTGCCCCTGGTGGTGCTGTTGTTCACCACCGATCCGGCGCGCTCGTGGCCGGGAATCTCCCTGACTGCGCCCCTGGTGGCGCCGGGCCTGGTTGGCGCCTTCGCGGTGTTCGGCGCCCTGGGACCAGACGGGTCGGGCCAGGTGGTGCGCACCTTTGCCCGCGCCTGGTGGCGGCACCTGCGCCGCTCCCTGGCCATCGGCGTCCTCGCCTCGGGGTTAACCACGATGCTGGCCCTCAACCTGACCTACCTGTCTACCGCCGAGGCCCAGCGCGCCGCCCTGATTCCGTTGCAGCTGGTGTTGGGCGCCGCGGTGGCGGCGACCGTCCTGCTGGCGCTGGTGGCGGTGCCCGAGCTGCCGGAGGTGCGGCTGCGTGACCTGTTGCGCAGCGCCCTGTGGCTCGCCGCCCGCCGCTGGTACCTGGTGGCGGTGGCCCTCCTGGTGCTCTCGCTGGGAGCCTCCGCGTTTGTGGAGCGCCCGGCCATCGCGCTCGGCCTGGCCGTCGCGCCGCTGCTCTATGTCGCCTGGGGTCTGGCCCGCTTCGCGCTGCGCCCCGTCCTGCCTTCCGCCTGATCCCCCCAATTCCACATAAAAAAGGAGCCCCCATGTCCGACGCCCTGCGCCAGGCCCTCGATGATGCCATCGAGGTCACGCGCCGCAATCTGCCGACCCTCGCCCGGCGGTACCCCGACGACTGCACCACCGACGGCTGGTATCGGCCCCGCCCCGCCCGCAACGGCTTCCCCGAGGGGGCCAACGAGGGCTGGACCACCTCCTTCCCGGTGGGTTGTCAATGGCTGGCCTGGGAGGCCACCGGAGATGCCGTCTTCCGCGACGCCGCCCTGGCCCACGCCGCCGACTTCGCCCGCCGGGTCCACCAGGGCGAGGACCTGGATACCCACGACCTCGGGTTCCTCTACACCCTGGCTGCGGTGGTCCCGTGGCGCCTGCTGGGCGATGTCGAGGCCCGGGCCGCCGCCCTGGCCGCGGCCGAGGCCCTCATGGTCCGCTTCCTGGAGCCGGCCGGCATCATCCAGGCCTGGGGCAAGCTGGACAACCCGGGGGAAAGGGGCCGCACCATCATCGACTCGCTGATGAACCTGCCGCTGCTGACCTGGGCCAGCGAGCAGACCGGCGACCCCAAGTTCGCCGACGCGGTGCGCCGACACAGCCACCAGCTGGCCACCCACATCCTGCGGCCCGACGACACCACCTTCCACACCTT
>WRIF01000264.1 GCA_009782865.1 Promicromonosporaceae bacterium | reverse complement strand
GTCGTCGCGGATCTGCTTGGACTCGGCCCGTGCCTGATCGCGCATGGCCGCGGCGTCCGCCCGGGCCTGGGTCAGGATCTTGTTCTGTTCCGCGCGGGCCTGGTCGGCGGCCTCCCGGGCCCGGGTCGCCTGTTCGATCCCGCCGGTGATGGCCTCCCGGCGCTCGTCGAGCACCTTCAGCAGGGGCGGCAGGATCCACTTGTAGAACGCCACCGCGATGATCGCAATCACCACAAAAGACCAGAGCAAATCGTCCCAGGAGGGCAGGAACAGGTCCAGGCCCTGCGGGGTGGTCGGCTCGGTCGCGGTGATCATGTGAACAGGAATCCCGCGACGAGGCCGAGCAGGGCGAGCACCTCCACGAAGGCGATGCCGAGGAACATGGTGGCCCGCAGCTGACCGGATGCCTCGGGCTGACGGGCCATCGACTCGACGGTCTTGCCGATGAGGATGCCCATGCCGATGCCGGGGCCGACGGTGGCCAGGCCGTAGCCGATGGTGTTGATGTTGCCGGAGATGGTGGCGAGGTCGGTGGCTTCCATCAGGGAACTCCTTGTGGTTGGGGCTATTGCTCGGACTCGAGGGACAGTTGGATGTAGCTGGCTGCCAGTAGCGCAAAGATGTAGGCCTGCAGGAAGGCCACCAGCAGCTCAAAGAGGGTCATGAACACGCCGGCGGCCAGGGTGAGCGCCCCCAGCGGACGCAGCCAGCCTGCGGCGTGGACAAAGAAGAACTGGGTGGCGATGAAGCATAGGGCCAAGATGATGTGGCCGGAGATCATGTTCGCCACCAGGCGGATGGTCAGCGATCCGGGGCGGATCACCAGCAGTTGCAGCAGTTCGACGGGGGCCAGCAGCAGGTAGACCGGCCAGGGCACCCCGGGCGGGAAAAGGCTGCTACGCAGGTAGCCGCCCAGGCCATGGCGTTTGATGCCGGCCCACCAGTAGGTGACGAACACCCACAGGGCTAGCAACAGCGGAGCCCCGATGCGGGCGGTGCCTGCCAGGTTGAGCCCGGGGATCACCCCCGTGAGGTTGAACGCCAAGATGGTCAGGAAGATGGTGGTGAGCATCGGTAGATACTTACGCCCGTTCGCCTCCCCGAGAAAGTCCTCGGCGATCTGCCGGCGAACGAATTCCACGAGGTACTCGACACCCGCCTGGAAGCGTCCAGGAACCACCTTGGCCCGCCGGGCGGCCAGGCCAAAGATCAGCAGCAGGGCCACCGCGGCGACGATGCGCACCAGCCAAATTCGCGAAATCTCAAAGGGGGTGCCCGCGAACCAGACGGCGGGCGGGAAGAAGTCGTCGATGGAGGGCGGGACGAACCCGTCGCCTGCCGTCAACCACCCCCAAGTGTGCACGTGGTGAGCCTATCTACCACCGGCGACTTCGCATCTTGAGGGCCAAGGTTCGACACTGAGTGATCTGCGCTAGCGCGTTCGCCCTCGGCCTGCGTCGATATAGGGGATGCGGCCGGCGGCCACGGCCCGGTAGTCCAGGAGGGCAGAACCGATGGCGCCGAGGGCCACGACGGCGAAGAGCGCCTGCGGCGAGAAGAAGTCCATGTCCCGGATGAAGGCCAGCACCGCGATCAGCACGATGATCTTTACCAGCCAGGCCCCCATCATTGCCGCGCTCATCGCCAGGGGGGTGGCATCGATGGTCCACGCCATCGCCAGGATGGTGCCCGCGCAGAACATGGCGGCAAATCCCGCCCCCAACAGGGCGCCCCACACCCCCGGCCAGCCCGCCAGCCAGGCCCCCAGGCCAGCGCCGACGGCCGCCAGCCCGGCCAGGAAGAGGGCGGCATCGCGCGCGGCCTGGCGATAGACGCGGCGTTCTGCAGCCCGCGAGACGGTCTGGGTGCCGGCTTCTGCCTGGCCGGCCGGGCCGGTTGCGCTCATGGCGACTCCTGTTCGGGAAGGGGGCTGACGGCGGGGACCTGCCCGGTGGCCACGTCGTCGTCGAGTAGGCGGCCGTGGGTGCGCAGCGGGCCGATGGTCAGCAGGGCGGAGACCACCGCCCCGATGCCCGTGCCGATCAACACCTGCCGCCACCCCCACCAGACCAGGGCGGCGCCGGCGAAGCCGAACAGCGCGGTCCACAGGTACATGATGATCACCGCCCGGCGATGCGAGTGCCCCAGGGCCAGCAGACGGTGATGCAGGTGCATGCGGTCGGCGGCAAACGGGGACTTGCCCTTGAGCAGGCGTCGAGCCACCGAGAGGATCATGTCCAGGAAGGGCAGCAGGATGATCGCGACCGGCAGCAAGAGCGGCACGAAGGCCGGGATGGTCTCCTCGGCGGCGGTCATCTCGATGTTGACATGCCCGGTCACCGAGATGGTGGCACCCGCCAGCACCAGGCCGAGCACCTGCGAGCCGGAGTCGCCCATGAAGATATGGGCGGGGAAGAAGTTGTGCGGCAGGAAGCCCAGGCACGCCCCCACCAGGACCGCCAGCATCAGCGAGGCCAGCGAGGAGAAGTCCTGCGGCGAGGCCTGCAGGGTGATTCCGTAGGTGTAGACGAAGAAGGCGGCCCCGCCGATGGCGATCACGCCGGCGGCCAGGCCGTCAAGGCCGTCGATGAAGTTGACGGCGTTCATCGTGGCCACCACAAAGAGGATGGTCACCGCCAGGGAAAGCCGGGAGCCGGGAATTGTCAGCTGGCCGGGCAGCGGCCAGGTGGTCAGCTGGACATGCATCACCGCCATGAACCCGGCGGCCAGGATCTGACCCACCAGCTTGGTCAGCCAATCAAGGTCCCAGACGTCATCGGCCCAGCCAAGCAGGGCCACCAGCAACGCCGCCCCGGTGATCCCCCACACCTCGCGGGAGGCAAACACATCGGAGAGGAAGGGCATGTGGCTGGCGATCAGCACGGCCACCACGATCCCTGCGACGATGGCCAGGCCGCCGAGCCGGGCAGTGGGACGCACGTGGACATCGCGGGCGCGGACGGCCGAGATCGCCTGGGTCTTGCGCGCCAGCATGCGGGCAATGGGGGTCGACAGGTAGGTGACGGCCGCCGCAATCAGCATCAGCAGCAGGTAGACCCTCACGGCCGCTAGTCTCCCATACGCCGCGCTACCACCATTCGCGGCCGTCCGGTGAGGTCGCTGCCGGTGGTCGGAGAAGTGAACCCGTCAAGGCCTGACACCAGCTCCCGGGCGGCTGCCGCCTGCACCTCGGCGTGCTCCATCACCAGCAGCCCGCCGGGGCGCAGCAGGCGGGCGGCGGCGGCCGCGATGCCCCGCGGCACCTCCAGGCCATCCGTCCCCAGCCCGTAGAGCGCGACGGCCGGGTCGTAGCCGGCCACCTCGGGATCTCGGGGAATCGCCCCTGGCGGCACGTACGGCGGATTGGAGACGACCACATCCCCCCGTCCGTCCAGTTCCCCCAGCGCGGTCCGGGCATCTCCCCTGACCAGGT
>WRIF01000263.1 GCA_009782865.1 Promicromonosporaceae bacterium | reverse complement strand
CGCTGGCCCGCTACCTGCAGGCCATCTACGCCACCCGCCTCGATCTGCGCCTGGCCTTCCAGTCGGTGCCCGGCCGCGAGACGCCCGCGCTCATCGCGTGGGCCCGCGAGCACGGGGTCGGAGAGGCCCTGTACGACGCCAACCTGCTGCTGGCCGCCTGCGACGCCACCGCCGCGGCCCTCCCGCCGGCCCCGCAGGACGACGCCGGGGCGACTCGCCCGCTCGGTGTCAATCTGATCGGCTTCCTGGGAGGCGAGATGGGCCTGGGCGCCTCGGCCCGCCTGTTGGACAAGGCGTTAGTGGCGGCCGGCGTGCCCACGAGCACCTACCCCGTCATCCGCGACAACGCGAGCCGACAACGGGCAGACTTCCGCGATGCCGGTCGCGCCCGGTACGACGTCTCCCTGGTGGCCGTGAACGCCGACCAGACCCCGGGGGTGGTCGGGGAGATGTGGCCGCTGCTCGCCGACTCCTACCGCATCGGCTACTGGTATTGGGAGGTCGAGTCCTTCCCCGCCGACCGCGACTTCGCCTTCACTCAGGTCCACGAGGTATGGGCCGCCACCGACTTTGTCCGGGACGCCCTCGCCCAGCGGGGTGACCTGCAAGGCGTGCCCGTCCGCACCGTCGCCCCGCCCCTGCCGCAGCGCCCCGCCGGGCCGGTTCCGCCTCTGCCCGCGCGCTTCGGAATCCCCGCCGGTCGCCCGTGGTTCTTCTTCGCCTTCGACTACTTCTCGGTGGCCGAACGCAAGAACCCCCTCGGGCTGATCGCGGCGTTTATCCGCGCCTTCCCGGCACCCGCCGACGATGGCCCGCTGCTGGTGATCAAGACCATCAACGCCGATCACCGCCTAGCGGATGCCGAACGGGTGCGCGCGGCCGCCGCGGCCCGGCCCGACCTGCTCTTGATCGAGGACTACCTCGATCAGGACGAACTGCTAGCGCTGACCGCCAACTGCACCGCCTACGTGTCCCTCCATCGCGCCGAGGGGTTGGGCCTGACCATCGCCGATGCCATGGCCTGGGGCCGTCCGGTCATCGTCTCTGACTATTCCGGATCCCGTCAGTTCTGCACGGTCGATAACGCCCTCCTGGTCCCGTGCGGGCGGGTGCCGATCCCGGAAGGAATCGAACCGTACCCGGCAGGCACCCCCTGGGGTGACCCCGACCTGGACGCCGCCGCGGCCGCCATGCGCCTGGTGATCGAGCGGCCGGAGCTGGCCGCCACGCTCGGCGCTCGCGCCGCCCGCGACATCGTCGAGCGGCATTCGCCCGCCGCAGCCGGCGCGGCGATCATGGTCGCCCTGGCCGCGGCCCGGCAGCTGCGGGCAGACCTTCCCGCCCGTGAGAACCAGGAGAAGCGACGCCTCCTGCCTGGCCGCCTACCCGGGCGTCTGCTGCGTCGCTGGCGGGGGGCGCGGTAGATTGGCCGCCATGAGCGACGACGAACTGCACGCCCTGCTGGTCGAGCGGGACTACGTCCTGGGCCTGGAGGCGACGATCGATCGCATCGGGCGGGACAAGTTCGACGAGGCCGAGCTGCGGGCCGAGATCACCGACCTGCGCGCCCATCTGGCCGAGGTCGCCGCCCACCTGGAGGCCGCCGTCGCCGAACGCGACGCCCTGCGCGCCTCGGCCACCTGGCGGGCCGGGAGGCTGGTGCTGGCTCCCCTGTCGATGATTAGGGCCCTGCTCGGGCGGTCGCCCCAGTGACCGCGCCCCCCTTCAGCCTCATTGCCCTCGCAGACAACCTGGGTTCTGCCCGCCTAGGCCGTCTGGTCGACTCGATCATCGCGCAGGCCGCCGAAGCCTCGCGGGGCAGCGCCGACTGGGAACTGGTGGTGCTCAGGGGGCAGTACGTCTCGTCCCCCAGCTGGGCAGACCACCCGCAGGTTCGCGTCCTGCCGTCCGCCGCGACCGGTGCCGCCGCCTGGAACGAGGCCATCGCGGCGGCTCGCGGCGAATACCTGATCCCTGTCATACCCCGGGGCGGGCTCGCCCCCGATGCGCTGACCGCGCTGG
The DNA here is from genome assembly GCA_009782865.1 of Promicromonosporaceae bacterium. Taxonomy (GTDB): domain Bacteria; phylum Actinomycetota; class Actinomycetes; order Actinomycetales; family Cellulomonadaceae; genus Xylanimonas. Next base: position 1,418 of record WRIF01000263.1, on the reverse strand, counting down.
CCGCGGCCGTGGTGGCCCACCCCGCAGCGGAGGTGCTCTACGGCTGGGAGGTGGTCGGCGCCGGTGAGGTCAACGGTGAGGTTGACCGCCGGCCCGCCTGGTCGCCGGAGCGGCTGCGCTGCCAGCCCTACCTCGGAGGCCTGGTCGCCTACCGCCGGTCGCTGCTCGAGGCGCTCGGAGGCCCGACGGACGACCATCCGGGCGCGCAGTGGTACGACCTGCAACTGCGCGCCGCCGAACGGGGAGCCGCCTTTCAGGACGTGCCGCGGGTGCTGTTCCAGCGCCCGGCAGGCCACGGCGACGATGGTGGAGAGGACCGCTGGGAGTGGGAGGCCGGCTGCGCCGCGGTACAGGCCCACCTGGACCGGCTGGGAATCCCGGCGGTGGCGGACCTGGCCCCCACCCCCGGCATCTACCGAATCGAACGCACCGCGGCCATCGCGGATCCGGTGTCCGTGATCATCCCCACCCGGGGCAGCAGTGGAGTGGTGCGGGGCGAGGAGCGGGTCTTCGTCGAGCGGGCGGTTTCTTCCCTGCTGAACGCCGCCGACGACGTCCCGCTGGAGGTGGTGGTCGTGTACGACACCGCCACCCCCGCCGTCGTGCTGGAGAACCTGCGGGCCGCCTGCCAGGACCGGGCGGCCCTGCGGCTGATCGAGTTCGGGGAGGACTTCAACTTCTCACGCAAGTGCAACCTGGGAGCCATCGCCGCCACCGGCCGCTGGCTGCTCTTCCTCAACGACGATGTGGAGATCATCACCCCCGACTTCGTCCGCCACCTGGTCGCGCCCCTGCTGGAGGCTGGCGTGGGCGCCACCGGGGCCCGCCTGCTGTTCGAGGACGACACCATCCAGCACGGCGGCGTGATCTACCGCCAGGGGGATGCGGGCCACGCCTGCTTCGGCCTGCCCGACCACGACCCTGGTCCGGGGGGAGCACTCCTCGTCAACCGCGAGTGCTCCGGCCTGACCGCCGCCTGCCTGGCCGTCTCCAGGCAGGTGTTCTACGAGGCGGGGGGCTTCTGCGAGCTGCTACCGCTCAACTACAACGACGTCGACCTGTCCCTCAAGATACGCGCCACGGGCCGGCGCCTGCTGTGGCTCACCGAGGCCGCGGCCTACCACTACGAGTCCGCCACCCGCGAGGCGAGGGTCGAACGGTTCGAGCTGGACGTCCTACGTGACCGCTGGTACTCGCCCAAGTGGGACCCCTACCTGCCCGAGTGAGGGCCGGCGCAAGTGAGGATCAGCGCAGCACGACGGCGGCGGCCTTCCGCCCGGTCTCGGTGATCGAGGCGTTCGCGACGGCCCAGGCGCGCAGGCGCTCGCGGTCGGCGGGCGACGGGGGAGAGGAGAGCGCCTCGGTGAGGGCGGCACCCACGGCGGCGACGTCGTACTCCACGGTGCGCCCCAGGACAG
>WRIF01000262.1 GCA_009782865.1 Promicromonosporaceae bacterium | reverse complement strand
GACGGAGCAGGAGGTGAGCGCCGCGCTCGTGGCCCTGGATGTCACGCCCGGCGTGATCGAGGAGGCCAAAGAACTGGGCGCGCAGTTGATCGTCACGCATCATCCGCTGCTGTTTTCGCCGCGCCGCGACCTGCGCGAGGAGGATCGCGAAGGCAGGCTGCTCGCCGCGCTGATACGCGCCAAACTTTCGTTGCTCGCGGCGCACACCAACTTTGACAAAGCGCCGGGCGGCGTCAACGACGCGCTGCTGGCCGCCCTCGGCCTGGCCGAGAAGCCGCCGGGGGAGCCTCTCGACCCTGAGACGGCCGCCTACCTCCTGTGTTCCCCCTTGGGGGGGCTGGACGCCCTCGACCTGCGACGCCTGCGCCGAGCCTTGCGCACGGCGGAACTGACCGCCGGTGGCGGACGCGCCTCGGACGGGATGCTCGGAGAGGTGCTCGCCTCCCCGGCGGCCGCCGAGGTCCTGCCGGTCGCCCACCGTCGCGGCCCCCTGCGCGTGGCCGCCGTGCTGGCCGCGGGGAGTGCCGCGGCCCGGCACCCGGAGGCCAACCCGCAGACCGTGCTGTGGGCAATCTGGTCTGCCGCAGGCCTGGCCGAGACCTGGCGGGACCTCGCGCTGGCGGGCGGCCCTGCCGGGGCGCGCGCCGATCGCGACCTGGACGCGGTGATGACCCTGTTCAAGCAGGCCGAACGGTTTGTTGAACGCCTGCCAGGCGCCACCATTGCGCAGTTAGTGGACTATCTGGCCGAGCAGGATCACGCCGCCGACTCCCTGGCCGCCTCCGCCCAAGGCATCGCCTCCGTGGAGGCGCTGACCCCCGCCGGGGCGGCCGGGCGGGAGTGGGAGTTTGTGGTGGTGACCGGCGTCCAGGACGGGGTGTGGCCCGACCTGCGGCTGCGTGACTCCCTCCTTGGTTCGCAGGCGCTCGTGGAGGTGCTGGAGGGGCGCGCCGCCGGCTCCGATGGCACCCAGGAGGCGCGCCGCCAGGTGCTCGCCGACGAGCTGCGCGCCTTCCTCGTCGCCACCACGCGGGCCCGCCGCCGCCTGCTGGTTACCGCGGTCAAGGATGCCGAGACAGAGCCGTCGGTCTTCTGCGACCTGATCGCGGCCAACACCGCCGCCGACGATCAGCCAGACTCGCGGCTGGTCGCCCCGCCCACCCCCTTCGACCTGCGTGGAGTGGTTGCCGAGGCCCGCCGGCGGCTGCTGCACGGAGACGCCGCCGCCGCCGGCCTGCTGGCGCTGCTGACCGAGCACGCGGTGGCCGGCGCCAACCCGGATGCCTGGTATGGCGCCCGCCCACCCTCCTCGGATTCCCCGCTGTGGGGGCCCTCCCAGCAGGTGCCGGTCTCACCCTCGCGCGTGGAACAGGTGACGAGGTGCCCCCTGCGCTGGAGCTTCGAGGCGGCGGGCGGGACCGCAGCGGGCAGTTCCGCCCAGCACCTCGGCACCCTGATCCACGCCATTGCGCAACGGCTGCCCACCGGCACCCTGGCCCAACTGCGGGCCGAACTGGATCGGCAGTGGCCCGGCCTGGGCCTGCCCGCCGGGTGGAGCGCCGCCCAGGAGCGGCGGCGGGCCGAGGCGATGATCGAGCGGTTGGCCCAGTATCTGGCCGACTCCGGGCCGGTCCTCGCGGTAGAGGCGCGGTTTGGTCTCGAGGTGGGCCGCGCCCGCCTGAGCGGCAGCATTGACCGGGTCGAGGAGGCCAGCCCCGGCGTCGTCTCCGTGGCCGACTTCAAGACCGGAAGCCACAAGCCGTCGGTCCTAGAAGCGCAGACCAATCCGCAGATGGGCGCCTACCAGCTGGCGGTCCAGGCCGGCGCGGTGGTCGGCAATGTCGGTCCCTTCGAGGAGGCCGTCGTGCCCGACCGCACGGCCGAGGCGCGGCTGGTGTTCCTCGCCGACGGGGCGAAGGGGCCAACCCTGCGCCGACAGGCCGCGCTGGTGACGGAGGCGGACGGCTCAAACTGGGCGAGCGAGCAGGTGCAGGCCGCCGCAGACACGATGTCCGCCCCGGCGTTCGAGGCGCGAGTGAGCACCGACTGTGCCCGCTGTCCGGTGGCGAGCAGTTGCCCCGCCGATGCGGCCGGAAGGCAGGTGATCGCATGAACTACCACTGCCCGCCGGGGCCCGGCGAGGGGCCCAGCGAGGGTCTCGGCGGGGGACCCAGTGCCCGCGAGATCGCCGCCATGCTGGGCAAGCCGCCACCAACCGCCGAGCAGGTGGCGGTGATCGAGGCGCCCCTGGAGCCCAACCTGGTGGTGGCCGGTGCCGGTTCTGGCAAGACGGAGACGATGGCCGCGCGCGTGGTCTGGTTGATCGCGGGCGGGTTGGTTCGTCCCGACCAAGTGCTCGGCCTGACGTTTACCCGGAAGGCCGCCGGCGAGCTCGCCCAACGGGTCACCAAGCGCCTGGCAGCACTGGCCGGGGCGCGCGGGCGGGGGGACGGCGAGGACGACCTGCTGGCCCGTCCCACCGTCGCCACCTACAACTCCTATGCGGCGTCGCTGGTTACCGACCATGGCCTGCGGCTCGGCATCGAACCCACCTCGCGCCTCCTCGGTGAGGCCGCCCGCTGGCAACTCGCCGCAGAGGTGGTCGAGGGATGGGAGGCCGACCTTGACACGGACAAGGGAGTCTCCACGGTGGTGGAGGCCGTCATGGCGCTGGCGGGGGCGATGGGAGAGCACCTGGTCACCGACGTGGTCGCCCAGCGAACGCTCGACGAGATGGTGGAGCGGCTGGGCAACCTGCCGCTTGGTGGCAAGACCTTCGGCAAGGCCAACCAGGCCCTGGTGGACTCCCTGACGTTGCGCCGCAGCCTGCTGGACCTAGTGGCCGAGTTCCGCGCTCGCAAGCGCGCCGCCGAGGCGATGGACTTCGGGGACCAGATCGCCTTCGGGGCCGCCCTCGCCCAGCAGGCACCCCAGGTGGCGGTGGCCGAAAGGGCGCGGTTCAAGATCGTGCTTCTCGACGAGTACCAAGACACGTCGTACGCCCAGGTAGAACTGCTCGCGCACCTGTTCGGCGATGGTCACGCCGTCACCGCCGTTGGAGACCCACACCAGTCGATCTACGGGTGGCGCGGCGCCTCGGCCGCCGGGCTGTCACACTTCCCGGAGCGTTTCCGGCGATCCGATGGGGCGCCGGCCGAGGTGCTCAACCTCTCGACCTCGTGGCGCAACGACGCCGCCATCCTGCAGGTGGCCAACCTGACCTCGTCCCCGCTGCGCACGAGCGCGACGGTCGAGGTCCTGCCCCTCGCCCTGCGCCCGGGAGCCAGTCCCGGGGTGGTCAGTGGCCACGTGGCCGCCACCGTGGAGGACGAGGCCAACCACCTCGCCGCGTGGATCAAGGCGCGCTGGCGGCCGGGTCGGCGGCGGGTCACGGCGGCGGTCCTGTGCCGCAAGCGCGCCCAGTTCCCTCTGATCGAGGCGGCGCTGCGCCGCCAGGGCCTGCCGGTCG